>CASGHA010000112.1 GCA_949319355.1 uncultured Methanospirillaceae archaeon
CCCCTGCCTTGTACAGGCACAATAAAGAGCATCTTTTTTTGCCTGTTAAAACCGGAATTTTAAGAAAATGAGCGATTATATCAGTATTTTCCATAAGGGTGAGCGGTATTTCCCCTGGAACTATCGTACCCGGATGAAAAACAGCCAAACGGAGGGCGTACAGGATTTTTTTTGGGTAGTCAGAATGAGAGGGGCGTTCACTGCCTCGCCGGCGATGATCCCGGCATACCTGGGTACCACCCATGCAAGGGGGGTTCCTCCCTTCTCCTTTTTCAGGGAGCCCGCTCATCCCCTTGAGCAGGTCGAGAGGATCTCCACCTCGTCCTCTTCAATCGGTTTATCATGCGGGAGACTCTCACCATGGAAGAGGATCAGCACAATATCAGGGATGATCCCGAGCGAGAGGAGGGCATCCTCATATGTGGAACCTTCAGGACCCTCGTAGTCCACCACGTCTCCACCGGGGACCATGGAAAACCTGCACTTCACGCTCATTCGATAGGATTATACGAACGCGAAAGAAAAATATCTAACCCGTGCCGAGGTAGTCTAGCCCGGAAAGGCGGTAGCCTCGAAAGCTACTGGCGCTCGCCGCCTCGGGAGTTCAACTCTCCCCCTCGGCGTGACGGTTTTTTCTCGTTGGTTTTTCATTGTATCCCCCCTACCTTACCTGTCGCACATTGCAGAGAAAGGAAAGCGATATAGCGAAGGCAGGACGTATTTCACACTGTGAGAGACAGAGGTAGGTGGCAGTGTGCCGCTGTGCCTCCATACATGAAAAAGCAAAAGGGGACGAAACGATGGACTTTCTGCCCAAGGGTAGGCTGGATGCATTTGCTGACGGAGTATTTGCGATCGTGATCACGCTGCTTGTGCTCGATCTCTCAATACCTGCGGTCCAGGAAAACCTGGTCACATCCCTTATGAAACAATGGCCTTTTTTTCTCGCGTACGTCATCAGTTTTGCCTTTGTTGGCAGCATCTGGATATCACATTCGTCCATTACTGCCCTGATAAAGCAGGAAACCCCCTTTTCGTACCGCCTCACCCTGTTCATGCTTTTTTTCGTGTCGCTTATTCCCTTTACGACGAAGCTTATGTCCTTTTACCTCTCGAATCCTCCACCGTTCCCGGTGGTCCATGGATTCGATGCCGCATCCTGGTTGCTGGCGTGGAACGCAACCGCAAGATCGAATTTTACCATTCCTATAACGATTTACGGCCTCGGCCTCCTGGCCGTATCCGTGGCGATTAATACCATCATGAAAACAGCAATCAGGACCCCTGGAATGCTCATCGACGAGACTGCCGGACAGGAGCTTGCCGCCCTCCAGCACAAGCAGCAGTATGGCAACCACATCATTGTAGGGACACTCATATGCGGATTTATATTCCCAACGGTCGCGGTAGTCGGCTACATCCTCGTCTCGGTACTGTTCTTCATTACTCCCACAATCTCCATTCAGAAGGTGAAATGGAGAAAAAACAGTTGAAATGTTGGATATTTTGCATGGGAGAAGTCTATTGCCATTTGTGTATGAACGCACGGTCCCGATGGTGACCCGGAAGAGGAGGTTCTATCCTCACCTCGTGACCTCCTGCTCCCCGAAAGCAGTGATCCAGGCAAAATATCCCAGGGTTCGAGGCGGTCCGTATCTTTTTTCCGCCCGGGAATGATCACGCACTCGCTGCTTTTACTCCGTGGGGCTTGGCAGAATACACCGGAGGGACAAGAGCCCTAACGTTTTTTCCTGTCCTGCTTACCATGTACTCTCATAGTCAGGTGTCCAATGTCCGATGGTGCCTTTCCCCCGGTTCGCCTCTTTTTCATCGATAACATCCGGATTATTCTTATCTGCCTTGTCATATTGACCCACCTTGCTATCACCTACGGAGCCGTCGGGAGCTGGTATTACAAGGAGGTCTCCGGGGTTTCGGTTTCTGCAGTACTGCTCACTTTGCTTACCTCCCTCTTCCAGACCTTCTTCATGGGATTCTTCTTCCTGATCTCTGCCTACTTTATCCCTTCGTCCCTGAACCGGAAGGGAACATTATTATTCGTCAGGGATCGGTTTGTACGGCTGGGGATCCCGCTCTTCGTCTGGGTGCTGGCGATCTCACCGATCTTTGGCTACGTGGGTGCCAGGGTTTTGGGAGCGTACATCGGATCCTTCTCCACCTGGTACACCACTGTCCAGCCGACAATCCACTATCTTGGCCTGGGACCTCTCTGGTTCGTATTCTCCCTGCTGGTATTCACCCTGGCGTATGTTGCCTGGAGGATGGTTCGGCGGGAGAAGGTACAGGGGATCTCCGGTTCCCGAAATTTTCCGGCATTGCCCACCATTCTCCTGTTCGCGATTTTACTGGGTATCGTGAGCTTCGTCATCCGGATCCTGTTTCCTATCGGCTATGAATGGGAGCTCTTCTCCCTCCAGGTTCCCTATTACCCGCAGTACATCGCCCTCTTTATAATCGGTCTTATTGCAGCAGGGAACGACTGGCTCATCCGAGTCCCTTCTTCAACCGGGAAGATTTGTGCCTGCCTCGCCCTGGCGTTTGCCATGCTCCAGCCCCTGCTTCTGCTCACCGTCAATTGCTCAGCAGGCGACTTATCCCCGTTGCTCGGGGGTTTTCACTGGCAGTCTCTCGTCTATTCCCTCTGGGAGCAGATGACTGGCATCATGATCATCATCGGACTCCTATGGCTGTTTCGGGAACGAGTGAACCATCAAGATCCGGTGGCAAAAGCTGCTGCCGCTGACACCTATACAGTCTATATTATCCACCCGTTGATTCTGGTTCCCCTTGCGATAGGACTCCAGTCTTTGCTCCTTCCACCGATCCCCAAGTTTATATTGGTGAGTGCGCTTGCCATACCCCTCTGCTTTCTCATTGCCCACCTCATCAGGGCACTTCCGGGTGTCACAAGGGTTCTGTGATTATTATCGCACTGGTGAAGATCCGGTTTTCTGCTGTTATAGGATTGTCAGACAATAACTTCGTCTCAAAAACCCAACATTTTATCGTTCTGAACCGCCGCCGGATCGCCCTTTGGGGGCGGCGGGATCAATCGCATTTCAGATGTAAAATCCAGAGCCTGCACTTTTTTCACCTGGATTTTTGCGATTGATATTTTTTTGTCGTGATTTCTTTGCAAGATGAGGGGCAAAAAAGAATGCTTTAACCAAATCATAGAAATTTTGCGTTTAAATGTTCATATCAGACTTAAATTTCATTTGATACAGTATTCATTACAGAGTCATCCCCCAAGGCGCACAAGGAGGCACTTCACACCCATTATCTGAGACTTTTTTCCATATTTTTATTTCACGAAAAGTGTTACGAAAATACCTTCAATGTGCCCCAAAGTGCCCCAAACACAGCTGTGATCCTGAAATCCCTTTACTGACAGGTACATATTTTATGTACCAATTTTCAAATTTTCTTTCTGTGTAAAAAAAAGAAGGGGAAAAAAACGAAATAGAATATTCCTGTGCATAAAACACCTCTACTCCTGGTTCTCTCCTTCATGCGAACATAGGTACATCATTCGCCGAACCTCCCTCATGCACGGATTCATTGATTCGAGACAGGTGCGTCGGGCATCAACAAATGCTTCAGCCTCGGATACATCGAGGGATTTTATCGGTATGGATTGGGAGATCACATACCGGATGAACGTGTTATCGAGATCCCAGCGGTCGAGAATTGGGACATAGCGCTCGTAGGATCCGGCACAGGTAATCCGGAAAAGGGTTCCCGGCTCCGAACCTGCCATGAAATGGGAAGGGTCGGGTGATGTTTTCAGGAATGCAATCCCCCTATCTCCCGGGTAGGAATCGACATGCAGTGATCCATCAAGGATGTCATCGGGGATACCGTCCGGAAACGCATCGCACGTGGGAACATCCATCCCGCGATGGAGTTGCGTGCAGACCCTGCAGAGCGGAGGTATCCTGCCCGGACCGGGTGCATCAGTCATGCTCTTCAAAAATGGTGAACGACGACCAGAACGAAAAATGTTGGGATTGGGAAATGATCCCGCGGTTCTTATTGTGTGTCGGGTCCATTACCACGGGACATGGCGGAAGGAAACAGGATTTTCACACACCCTGCCTCCTTTCTCCCAGCATCGTATTCTTCCTTTAATCCTGTGTACACTCGGCCATATACCTCATACCCGGAGCACTCTCGGACCTGGTTCGATGTAATTGCCGGCGCCGATCATCCATGTTCCGTCGATATCAGTCACATAGCTGATCTTCAGGTCGGTCCTGTTCGTGAACGGGTTCACAGAGTAATAATCGACGATTCCACCGCCGCTCTTTGCCACGCTGAGGAAGTCCTGGACATGGTGGTTGCCAACCGGGTCGGTCACATCGAGCCTGTTTGCTCCCACCTGTATCGGCTGGTAAGGCCAGGAGAGCACCGTCCCATTGTAATCGTAGGAGAAGATGTACAGTTCTCCTTTCACAAATGATCCGTTGAGGTCATTGAATTCGGCAACCGCCTTTTCCCTTCCATCCTTCTGAGCATACACTTTGGCATCGTCGACAAGCTGGAGGAGATCCAGGTCGACAAGGTGCTCTTCGGCCGTATACACCCCAGCCCCAATCCAGTAGGTGTCGTCAACCGGGCGGACATAGCTGATTTTTAACGTGCTTTGCTGGGCGCCGGAAGGATACGGGTAATGATAAAGGATATACCCTCCGCCCGCCTTTGCGAGCGCGATCTCGATATCAGTATAGTACTTCCCGGATGCGTCCTTTAAGGTGCGGAAGTCTGTTCCCACCAGGCCGGGTTGGAATGGCAGGGCGAGCGCAGTGCCGGAATAATCGAGCGCGTACACATAGACATCGCCGGTCACAAACGGGCCGGTTGCGTTGTTGAATGCGGCGATTGCGGCATCTTTCCCGTTCTCCTGCGCCCACGCGGCGGCACTGTCAACGTATTGCTTGATCTCAAGGGAAGTTGCAGGGTAGGGAGGAGCAGGGGAGACGGTTGGCTGTGTGAGTGCGGGGGATACTCCCGTGGTGACATCATGAGTAGGAACAGTGGGTCCCTGTGAAGGGGGGGTCTGGGTACAGCCGGTAAAAATGACAAGGAGGATGCATAATATGATGAGGGAAAGAGGGTAGTTCATTGTCCAGATCTGCTGCACGAAATGTATTAAGTGCTTCACTTTGTCAGGGGTGCGGTTGTCCCGTTTTCACTGGCCTTACGACACTCCCTCAGAAGCCTCTTATAATTTCATGATGAAGCACTACACATGAAGGCACTCGCTGTTATCGTGATCTGTGCGTTCGTCGGACTCATGGTCCTCGGCGCAGGATGTACCCAGCCGGCCACCGGACCGTCAACACAGGCAACAACTCCTGTTCCCACCACTGCCGAGCCAACTACCCAGCAGACCGTGTCAACTCCGGAAGTCACCCCGACCCTTGGCTATATCGCAGGCCCCATACCCACACAGTACGAAGTCATTGTTGAGGTTGACCGGAACCGCGTCGCAACAAACCCGCTCATCACCGCAACATTCCGGGGAGGAAAGGGAATAAACTTCATCTCCACGATGGAAGTTGTTGTCAGCCGCTCCGACGGGCAGGTCATCTCAAAGATCCAGGAGAAACCCCAGGTGAACTCGAAAGTCGAGATCATGGGGACACAG
>CASGHA010000113.1 GCA_949319355.1 uncultured Methanospirillaceae archaeon
TTCGGGTGTACAGGAAGGACTACTTTCAACAACAGGATTGATATCCCAAAATCCTAACAGTCTTGCTGCCCACAAAAAGAGTACTGGACTCTTGGCAATTTTCATAGTTCGGGTGTGATTTAATTCATGAACGTTTCAACAAAGTGGCAACTGGAGTTGACGGGTACCACGCACAGTATAAACTCATTACCGTCCTCCAGAAAGAACGATGGGTTGAGAGCATGGGAAAATCCATTATCTTCGAGGGGACTGCTGCAATCCTCGTATCACTCCGGGACATCACCGAACGCATGGTCACGCAGTCTGCCCTGCAGACGATAATCGGGAGCATGGTAGGAACAACCGGGCTCAATTCGCTCCAGAAGATTTCTGAAAACGTCAGCTCCTGGCTGGGAGCCGATTGCGTCATGGTGGGGGAGATCCAACCCGACAACCAGACGGTCAAGGTCCTGTCCATGCAGCTGGATGGAAAAGCGGTAGAGAATTTTATCTATACCCTTGAAGGAACGCCCTGCGAAAATGTCGCGGAGAAGGGATTTTGTCATTATCCCGACGAGGTCATCCGGCTCTTCCCGAAGAGCAAGGATCTCGTTGAACTGAATATCCGGGGATACATCGGGACACCCCTCAAAAAATCTGATGGAAAGGTTATTGGGATTCTCTGTGCACTTTTCCGGAATCCGTTCCCGCCATCGCCGACAGTACAGGAGATTATGGCGATTATCGCGGTGAAAGCCGGCGCGGAGATTGAGCGTTCCCAGATGGAACGTGCGCTCCAGGAGAGCGAGTTATTGTTCCGTGAGGTCTTTGATAACGCAAACGATGCGGTATACCTTGTTGAACGTGCCAAGGACGGCCCCGGCAGATACCTTCTTATGAACAACAGATCTGTCCAGATGCTGGGATACTCAAAAGAAGAACTTCTGGAAATGTCACCCAGGGATATTGTACCTGATGACGTTGCGAAAAAGATCATGCCCGAGGTCAGGAGAAGACTGGTCAGAGAAGGACATGCTACATTTGAGTCGAAAAACCGGCAGAAAGACGGGAGTATCATCCCAATCGAAGTAAGTCTCCGTGCATTCAGTTACAAGGGTAAGGATGTTGACCTTTCCATTGTCCGCGATATCACCGAACGCAAGAGGGATTTACAGGCACTGCAGCAGGCAAACAAAAAGCTCAACCTTCTTTCCGGCATCACCCGCCATGACATCACAAACCAGCTTTTTGCATTGAACGGTTTTACTACCTTATTACACCAGAAAATTCCTGATCCATCGGTTGAGCAATATTTCATCGGCATCACAAATGCAAGTGACCGGATAACGAATATGATCCAGTTCACGAAAGAGTACGAACAGATCGGTGTGCAAGCTCCGACCTGGCAGGAACTCCGGACTATCGTGGATGCGGCGTTTAAGGAGGTAGCCCCTGATCAGGTCACCCTTATAAGCGATCTTCCTGCCAGTATGGAAGTATTCGCCGACCCCCTGATTGCCAAGGTCATCTTCAACCTTGTCGATAATGCGGTGCGGCACGGGGAGAAAGTTACCACCATCCGGTTTTCATTTGAAGAGCAGGATGGAAATGGCGTCATTGTCTGTGAAGATGATGGACAGGGGGTAATAATGGAAGAGAAGGAGATCATATTTAATCTGGGATTTGGAAAGAACACCGGTTTTGGTCTGGCCATTTCCCGCGAGATCCTCGATATTACGGGTATCACCATCAAAGAGACCGGGGTGCCGGGAAAGGGGGCGCGATTCGAGTTAAGGGTACCAAAGAACCAGTATAAATCAGCAGTATAAATAACCGATATTCCTTAGGACGTACGCGGTTCACCGAAAGATCCTGAGCCTATAAAGCGATTATCGAAATTGGATCTATAATCAGAGCAATAATTCTTGAACCTGTAACGATACCCTGAAAAGGGTTACATCCGATTTCTCATTGCTTCCTATCGGAGGTGTATCTGCACAAAATCTGCCCGTTGCAATCCCGAATCACGCATTCAGGCAGTGCATGACGATAGTGTAGGAAAAGTTCTGTAAATTCAGTGACCCCGATCCTAAGTGACCAAACTGGAGACCGGGGTCATGGATCTGTTAGATTTTGTACAAGAATATGAGTTACGCAGTTGGCAGAGCATTCACCTGTCTGAAAGATAAAAGACGATTTATTCTTCCCTGGAGAAAACGGTTCAGTATTATTCCTTTCATCAGGGTAACTCAATCCAGAGGGACGATGATGAAATCATACAATTATCATTTTACAATAAAAAGGTCATTTTAAGCCGTTGGAGGGAATTGAACCCTCGACCTGCTGATTACGAATCAGCCGCTATGCCGCTAAGCCACAACGGCACACATGAATGGGTGTTTCACCTGTGCCCTTAAGGATACACCTTCATGCTATAAAAAAGTCAGCGGATTTCGGGCTGGGATCGCCATTTCCCTCATGCAATCTGATGCGATAAAAACGCAGGATGGGGCGGGTGCGGCCTCTTTTAAGAATATCCGCGCATCGTGGTGACGTTCTGCGGTCCCTTCGGGTCCTGGGGCAGGTCGAGCGTCCCGAACTTGGCCTCGTACTCTGATACCGTCCTGCCGAGGACCGCCAGGAGGTTCTTTGCATGCCTGGGGGAGATCGAGACGATAGCCTTTCCCCGGGCCTGGTTCACACCAGGTATCTGGTGGAGGAAGAGGAAGGTGAACTCGTCGTCCTTGTAGGCGATCTGGATCATGTTGCTATAGACCGGGTCGAGGGAGGGAGGGATGGTGACCTGAATCTCCTGGTTCGTCATGCTTATCAGGTTCACGGGGCGGGCGTTAATACCTTCTTCACCGGGATTTGCTTCCCGGCCCCCGATAGGAAACGGATGTTTCCTCCGTCCTGTTCCGGCAGGCACTCCCAGCCCGGGAAGAGACTCCCATCCGGTATGCACCCCGGTGCCTCAGGATCAAAAAACAGGATTTATCGAAGATTAACACATAACGGGAGATAAGACAGGCGATACCACCCGTCCAGGAGATTGCCCATACGGTCTGCCGGAAAACGTAACCACGACCTTATCCCTGTTTCAGCCCTTGTACAGGCAGCCCGCTGCCCGGTCATGTACGCATTCGGACGTGACCGGCCCTATGCCGAACCACCTCGCTACACCATATGCCGACAGGTAGCCTCGTGGCTCTCGAAAACGTCTGTTCCGGAATACCAGGCCGGCAGACCGGAGTGCAGGGGACAAGGATCCCTTCCCGGAGAGGTCTGGGACGAGATCTGCCTGGTACTGGACCTGCCACAAGAAGTCCCTCAGGGTCTGAACAGTC
This sequence comes from uncultured Methanospirillaceae archaeon, assembly GCA_949319355.1. Lineage (GTDB taxonomy): Archaea > Halobacteriota > Methanomicrobia > Methanomicrobiales > Methanospirillaceae > KLAP105. Next base: position 3,327 of record CASGHA010000113.1, read on the forward strand.
AGCCCGGACCATCCGGGGACTACCAGGAGTACCGTTCTTTTTTTGGGACCTGTATCTCGGCATGGCACGGCCGGAGCTTTCCTCCTGGTACCGACGAAGACGTACCGGTCAGTTCGGAGCGTACCGGCATCACCGGATCGGTCGATATCTATGACCACACCACGGGTGCCTTTACAGTGGTCCGTGCGTCAGGGGCGCCACCACACGGGGTCTGGGCATCAGACAGGGTGAGGGTGACTGCATACCTTCACGCCCTCGCTGAAACGTTCCCGGAGCAGGCCGGTACCAGGCAGGGGCTCGTGGCATACGTCCCGGACGGTGTCATAAGGACCCATGTACCGTCAGCCCGCGACCACCGGGTTCTCATCAGGACCGTCCGGTCCGTGAGACATATCCTCACAGGAGGAGTCCCGGAAAAGCCGGTGAACCCTCCCTGCACCGCTTGCCCGTACCAGGACCGTTGCATTTCTTCCGGGGGCCGGAGGCTCCGGGACCTTTTCTAAACCATCTACAGTCGGAAAAAAACGGAAAGGAGCGGGATACCGATCTGTTTCCCCGAAGAGAAAGCGGTTCAGGAAGCGATTTCAGGTCACCCGGCCAGGAAACGCAGACAGCGTGTAATAGAGACCAAACCCGATCAGGAACAGGCCGCAGACCATCAGGATGAGGCGGTACTTCCGTGGACCCAGGAAGAAGCGCCCCTTGTGGACCCCGGACGAGACAAGGGTAAGCCACGCGAGGTCGGCGGACCAGTGGCCGATGATGAACGCGACCGCGTTCTGGATGCCCCCTGCCATCGTGCTCACGAGGAGGGCACTCCCGACGGTGAACCACCAGATCCAGAAGTACGGGTTCGAAAGACTGGTCACAACCCCTGCGACGACCGGCCTGGCCATAGTTTCATCACCCCCTTCTCCTGTCATCACGGCCGTGCGGCTCCCCCTGACCGTCAGCACGCCAAACGCGACAAGGGCGATCCCCCCTATGACCGCAATGACCGTCGTGTACTGGCTGAAGATGACCGACAGGCCGAATACCGTCAGGAGGACCAGGGCTGATTCAACCAGGATATGCCCGAAGGTTACCTTCGGGCCCATGGTCCAGCCCCCTTTCACCGACGCCTGGATGGTCGCGACGAGGGTGGGGCCCGGGGCAAGGGCGCCCGTGAGCCCGATCAGGAACCCGAGCACAAGGGCGTTGAGGAACAGGACTTCAGCTGACATCGTCGCACTTCTCGAGGACGGTCATCCTCGGGTGAAACCCGAACTTTTCATAAAACGCCCATGCTTCCTCGTTGCCGTACGAAACAGAGACAAAGGTACGTTTTGCTCCGGACGATGAAAGCCACAGAAGGGCCCGTTCCAGCAGGTACGACCCGATACCCTGTTCCCTGAACTGCCCGTCGACAAACACCGAGTCAATCTCACCGGTCCCATCCCGGGAAAGCGAGCTGATGCAGTACCCCACGGGCTGCCCGCTGGCGGGTTCCCGTGCAATATCGACCCGCACCTTACCTGTGACGGCCTTCCCGAGAATTTCCACCTTCCTTTCGTCAAACGACCGGGCCAGGTAATGATGGGAGAAGTGCCGGGTCCGCAAGAGGTGGTGCCGGTTCAGGTCCTCCCAGAGCGGACGGACGTGGTCGAGGCCGGATTCATCAAGCGTGAAATACTCAGTCATGAAAAGGACCTTCTTCAGGGGAATCCGGAAACGGCCTCCAGGGTCCGGCCCGGATCAGGTACCTGCACCATCAGCCGCGTCGAGCAGCGTCCGCGATACGATGTACTCGCCCCGGGCCTCGCGGGTCGTGCCGACAATGAGATACCGGTGCCCGCCGCTCTCCTCGACGACCCCGCAGGCTTCAATGCATTCGCCCTCCCGTGCCTGCCCGCAGTAGGTATGGGTGAAGGAGTACACCGCCTCGACCCCGCCTTCCTCAAGGGGGTAGACCGCCGGGCTGTCAAAGGAGAGCCGGTCGTCGGTTACAACGCCCCTGACCGTCGTCCGGCCGAGGACCGTCCCCTTCGGCGGGACCGGGTCTCCGGGGAGCTGGTCGTACCCCCGGGAGAACAGGAGGTCGAAGTACGTCCCGTACACCTGTCCCCGGTTCCATTTCCGTTTTTCATGGACGATGAACTGGTCGTAGGGGATCTCGGGCACCCGCTTGTCGTAGACCTTTCGCCATAGTTCCGGGGAGAGCGGGTCGACAAGTCCCTCGTCCATCGCTGCTGCGAGCCGTTTCCTGGCTGTATCGAACGATCTCCCGTAGATGACCAGGTCGATGTCGGACGACCCGCTCCCGAGACCGCAGAGGAGCGAGCCGGTACAGCCTATCGTCCCGAAAGGGAGGGCGAGCGCCTCTTTCAGGGTATTGGCACCGGCGTGCCCGGAGCATACCCGGTCGAACTGTTCTTCGGGCTTGAGGACGAGGGCGATATCCTGTAGGGGGATGCGGTGGACCAGGTCGAGGTACCCGGGCTTGTGTTGTCTCACGAGGCTGAATGCCTCGTCAAAATCGACCTTCCGGTACCTCGTACCCTCCGGGTCAGTCCTGTCGCCGGAAGGGTCGGGGACATATCTGAGGATGCAACCCGCACGCTCGTCATTATCATAAGTGGCAACGGCATAGAGCCAGCCTTCGGCATCCGCTATGAAATCGCGTATCCTGAGTGGTCTTACAGGCATGGACGGTCTGTCCCTGACAGGAACTCCCTGACTTTCCTGCCGGCGACACCCTCCCTGATAATGGTCCCGGTCGTGAGGTCGACCACGGTGCTCGGGGTCCCGGGGAGCCTGCCGCCGTCGATGAGGAGGTCGTGCATGACATTGCATTCGTCAGGGGTGACCGGGTCCTTTCCCCCGGAGCGGTTTGCGCTGGTAGCCGTGATGGGTGCGTCAAACTTCTGGATGATGCTGACCGGGACGACATGGGAGGGGATCCTGACCCCGATGAGACCGGTCCCCCCTGTCAGGACGGGCGGGACAACCGGGCGGGCTTTCAGGACGACGGTCACCGGGCCCGGGAGGAACTCTTCGATGAACGCCCCGGCCCGTTCGTCCACCCTGGCCACGAGGGAGAGCATTTCACGGTCCGAAACGGCAAGGGAAACCGGTTTTCCTGCCATTCTCCCTTTGGCCTCATACACCTTTTCAATAGCCTCGTCGGAAAAGGCATCGGCACCAAGCCCGTAAACCGTGTCAGTGGGATAGACGATGAGGCCGTCGTGCTCGAGGACCTTCACCGCCCTGTCGATGATGTCCATCAGAACTCCTTCCCCTTCACCCGGTTGATGTCAAAGACCCCGATCCTGGAGACGTGCATGACGGCAAAGACCCCGGCCTGGATCGGGTCCGTCACCACCAGGTCTGCGTGCCGTGGCACGCTTCCGACCATTTTCAGGGCTATGACAGGGATCCCGGCCTCCTTGACCCGCTCTACGGCGTCAGAAATCCTGCCACCCATCAGCGAGCCCGCAAGGACGAGGATCCCGGCACGGGGAAGACGGGCGACCGCATCGACCGCCTGGGCAACCGTTTCTTCTCCGACGAGGGGGATGGTATCGACCGAGATCCGTTCCCCACGGATGTTGTGCCGGTCAGCCTCGTTCACCGCTCCGAGGGCGACCTGGGCGACCTGGGCCCCACCGCCGATGATGATGACCCTTGTCCCGTAAATATGGGAAAAGGGTTGGCAGAGCTCGGCCGAGCGCACACAGGGAATGGAGTTGAGGTCCAGGATGAGTTTCTCATGTTCCAGGGGGCCCTCCTCGTACTCGAAGTACATCTCGGCGAGACCGGCAAGCGGGCCTGAGTCGAACGTCTCCTGGTGTATCATGAGGATGTTGGCGGAATGCGTCGTAACGACCGTCGCGATGTCCCGTAAGACACCTTTCTGGTTTTCGGCAACGACCCTGACCGCAAAAATAGGTGATTCCTGCTCGTCCATGAAAAGGATGCGATAGCCGGGAATCGAACCCGGGCTAGAAGCTTGGGAAGCTCCTGTCCTACCGCTAGACTACTATCGCAAACGGTATCTCATTGATATGACGGTAAAACCTGATAAATGATTCCTTCGCTGGTGCGGATGACACCGGTGAAGATTTGCAGAACGGACAAAGCACGGGAGGGGGGTGGGGGGTATAGGGGGAGACGGGCGGACGGCCGTTACCGTTCCTTCTTGTTGTTGGAAATACGCTGTATCTCGTGGATAACGTCGCGGTGATAGGCGAGGATCATGTCGCTGATGACCCCGAACATGAAGACCTGGAAACCAACAGAAATGAAGAGCACCGTGAGCACGGTAAGGGGGAGGTGTTCGATCTGGCGGAACCAGTCGGCAAGCACGTACAGGCCGGTTATGAACCCGGCTATCATGAGGATGACACCGATAAGGCCAAAGTAGAAGAGGGGGTTGTTCATCCGTGCGAGGCGCCAGATCGTGGTCGCGATCTTTATCCCGTCATGCAACGGGTCCAGCTTGGTCACCGTTCCGGGCCGGACCCCGTACGAGATCGGGACGACCTTTACCTTGAGGTCGGACCGTACCGCCTCGGCGGCGATCTCGGTTTCTATCTCGAACCCTTCCTCGGTGAGGTGCATCTGGGAGACCGACTCCCTGGTAAAACCCCGGTAACCCGACAGGATATCAGAGAGGAAGACCCCGTGGGCCACCTTGAAGATCTTGTTGAGCCACAGGTTCCCGTGATAGTTAAGCCTTGAAAAGGCACTCCGGTTCTTCTCGAGGAGCCGGTTCCCGATGACATGGTCATCCCCATTGAAGAGGGGTTCGAGCATCGCCTCGGCGTCCTCAGGGGAGTAGGTCCCGTCTCCGTCGAGCATCAGGATATAGGGCCTGTCGATCGCGTTTAAGGCCTCGATGATGGCATTTCCCTTGCCCTTCCGCGTCTGGACCATGACATCGGCACCGAGACTGCGTGCAATCCTGACGGTATCGTCCCGGCTGTTTCCGTCCATGACGAGGATGTGGGAAAAACCACGGGCCTTGAACTCCTGTATCAGGTCTCCGATGGTCGGGGCCTCGTTCAGGGTCGGGATGAGGATCACGACCTGGTCGCGGTCGATGAGCATTGGTGTACTATTTAAAAATGACTTCACATAAGACCTTTGATGAACCTTGGTAAGCCCGGGACGCGGGTCCTGGCTGTTGCCGAGTCGTTTTCTCCCGGTGAGAACTCGACACTCGCCGGGCTCGTCATGAGAAAGGACCTGAGGACAGATGGGTTCGCCGTGACCAGGGTCGCCGTTGGTGGCACGGACGCGACCGACGGGGTCATCCGCCTGTTCCACGAGCTCGACCGCAGGGACATCAACGTCGTGATGCTCTCCGGAGCGGTCATCGCATGGTTCAATGTCATCGACCCGGAGACGGTCTGCAAGGTTACCGGGCTCCCGGTGATCTGTGTGACATACGAGGACTCTGAGGGGCTGGCCTCCCACATCATGTACCACTTTCCCGGCGATGCTGCCAGGCTCGCGGCATATGAGCGTCTCGGGGAGCGGACCCCGGTTGTCCTGCGTAATGGTCTCACCCTGTTCGTAAGGTCGTGGGGCATGCCTGTCCGCGATGCGGCGACCTTCTGCAGGCAGATGACCTATGACGGCAGGGTGCCGGAACCCGTGCGGGTAGCGCGGCTTATTGCACGCGGTGTCATGCGGTCCTGGAATGCCGGGATATGACCTGGCCGGTCCGCTTATCGACGATATCGACCCTGACCTGGTCAAACAGCCTGAAGGTCCGGTCGGAAAAGTCGATGACGACCCGTTCCCGTGGCTCCCATGTCCTGCCCCGGCACCCGCTGCCCCCCATCGTCTGGACACCCGTGTGGTGGGTAGAGATGAACTCCTCCCCGTTCATGGTCGGGATAGGGGCATCGACCTCCTGTCCGTTCCGAAAAAAGACTGCCATCAACTGACGGTTGTCATACGGAACATCCCCGGTATTCACGAGGGTCACGCGGCTGTCCATCGTGAACCTCCCGGACTCATCAAACGACTGCACCCGCTCTATCTGGAATACCGCAGGGCTGCCTGAAAGGTCGAGAAACGGGAGCCTGAAGAGGAGGAGGACCATAGCCGCAAGGAGCACGGTGAGGGCGATGAGGAGTACCGTTGCCTGCGAGTGCGAAACGGCACGGTTATTGTGATTATGGAACAATCAGCATCCGCTGTGGTCGCTATTTCGATAAAAGGGTTTCGAAACGTTTCAAAAAAAAATAAGTTATTCGGTGTCCTGCTCGCCGGTCCTGACCTTGAGGGAACGCTCGACGGGGATTACAAAGATCCTCCCGTCGCCGATCTTCCCGGTCCTCGCAGCAGTCCTGATAACCTCGATCACCGTCTCGACATCGGTATCTTTTGCGACGATCTCGACCTGGATCTTCGGGATAAGGTCGACCTGGATGGAGCCGCCCCGGTACTGGAGCGTAATCCCCCTCTGGTCCCCCCTGCCCTTGACATCCGTGACCGTCATCCCGAAGAAACCCGTTTCCTCGAGCCCGTTTTTCAGGGCCTCGATCCGTTCC
>CASGHA010000114.1 GCA_949319355.1 uncultured Methanospirillaceae archaeon
AGCCATGATCGGGAACCAGATACCAAAGAACTTCCCAATCAGGTCATCCGCACATATTCCGAGAAGAATTGCCAGGTTGACCAGCCAGTTGCACCCGATGGCCTTGAGGAACGCCGACCACATGCCAGCCATACCTACATAACTGACCTTCGCCAGGGCGATATTCACCGCACGCACTCCAAATGCCGTGGCGGTTCCTGCACCAGCTGCACTCCAGGTAGTGAATGGCCCGTAAGCCATGATATATGCGTATACAATGGATCCGATCAGGTTTCCGACATAGACCCATATCCAGAGGTTCATGACCTGTGCCCAGCTGATCTTATGGATAAAGGCTGCCATGGGCGCAAGCATTGCATCACCGGTGAAGAGTTCCGCACCAGTGAGGACTGTAATAATAAGACCGACAGGGAACACTGCTCCCAGGATGAGCTGAGAGAAACCTGAACCCGCCACACCAAACTGCATTGCCTTGTCCGATGCCAGGATACCTGTACTGCAGACGGTTGCAAGCCCGCCTCCCATGGCGATATAAGCGCCCGACATGAAGCCACGGAGGATCATGTTCCAGGCGGGGAGGCCTGTCTTGTACTTGCCTGCGTCTCCTGCCTTTGCGACGATGGCAACTGGTGGATGAAATGCCATTCTTTCTACACCTCACGTTCTCTGATTGTCCAACCTATACTGCAATCCTATGATTTTTCTGTCGTATAGGTTAAACATAAAATCCTTTTTGGTCTTATTAATACCTTTCTAATTGGTTTCAGCGCTGAAAATACACATTTATGACCATATCATGCTCCGTCCATCCCTCCGCTCCGGTATTCCTTTTTTACCTTGATATGGTATCACTCAAACGTGGAAATCAGGTATCACTGGCATGTACCATGAGACCCTGGTAATCAGGACAGGACGACAATGGTTCAACAGGAGGGATAGAGAGCAACATAGACCAGCAGCGAAAGAATTCCTGCGAGGAGGAGCATTCCCAGGATCAGAGGCGGTACATACACGAGGATTGTCCCGACCGTGCTTGCCAGTTGCGCTATCCGGCTCGATCCAAAGATGACAACCCGGTCGCATGTCGCCGTGCTCCCGGCAGATTCAGAAGGCGCCATGTCCAAAATGGCGTCCCGTACAGCATTCAGGGTGTATTCTATAAGTTCCCGGGTATTTCCCTGGCATCCGACGGGGTTCTTTCCTGACAACATGTTGACCACATGGGTATCGGTTGTCATGACCTCTGCTTCATCCACAAGGGCCAGAAGGGCGTTTCTGATCTCGTCGCGCATCCCTTCAACCATGTTGTTGCCATCATAGAGCACGTACGCAGTCAATCGGCCAGCTACACCAATGACCATGACCTGGACGCCCAGCTGACCGTATCCCTCGTCCTCTGAATACGGCAGGGCCATGCGGGAATACCCGGCTGAAAAAGGCAGTTCCTCCATCTGTCTGCTCATTTTTCCGGCGGTTCTGCAGGCACCAAGATACTCGGCCGCCGTTTTGGAGCCGGCAAGGACAGGAGTAAGCCCTGCCGTCATGCAGTTGTGCGCATCGACAAAGGCAATATGCGAGTTGAACTGCCGGCCTTCCCCGATGATTGCCAGGCTCATCGCAAACTCAAGATCCTCGGTTTTAAGAGGGAAACGGGTCCCGACAATGAGAAGAGTGTCTGAGAATCTCTGGACCAGGAGAGACACGGTCCCTTCACTCACCCGGAACGAATGGGTGGCGCAGGGGTGAAATTTCAGGCCATCCCTTGTGCCGTTGACGGCATGGACAAGCTTGTCCGCCTCATCTATTGAAACGAGGTTGAAATCGTGGGTCGCACACCCGTGGGGGACAAGGACATTACCTGAAAACGCATCATGAAGGTAGGACGGGAGGTTGCTTCCCCCCACCGTGCCCATCGGGCCGGGATGGATATTAGGGACCGTAAAAAGGATCTCTCCCCGGCCTGTCCTCCGTATGAAAATGGTCGCCTGGGGGACATACACCTCCTCTCCCATCTTCCTGAAAAAAACCTCCAGACTTTTCGATCCGTCGGTATGATGTGCCACATAGGCATTGAGGAGAGAAAGGCCCGGAATGCGGAGAGAGCGGTACATCGGTTCGTCGATAAGCCAGAAGAAGACAGTAAAGCCTGCCCAGAAGATGAGGTGAAAAATGACCGCAAGGAGAACAAATGGACCTGGGATGAGGAAACCCCCTGCGATTATTCCAGGCACAGTCTCCATCAGCGCCGGGAGCGACATCCTGGTTGATCGGGCATCAGAAATGGCAACGAGTACAAGGAGTCGCAGGCCAAAGATGAAGGCGAGGGCAATGCCATACCAGAGGGGAAACCTTCCTCCATAGAGCACCAGACCGGTCCCGGTGATTAGCAGCCCGAAGAGCCCTGCAGATGCTGCAAGCAGAGAAGAGCGGTTCCAGGTCATTGGCCTGCCGAGACGGGATACGATGGGCTTTGTCGCGATGAACCCGCAGATGACCGGCAGGGTAAAGAGGAGGGTTACCGTCGGGAAAGGGGATGATCCTGTCGTGAGCAACCCAAGGTCGACACAACCGGCCAGGATGGCAAACAGGGCGAGCGGGATGGGCCAATGGGGTGCCGTAAAGAGATAACGGGAGAGGTTCTCAAGTCGTGCATCACTGTTCTGCACACCCTGACCTTTAGGCCTGCGGGGGTCCTGTTTCATGGTCTGCTGCACCAGGGTCGTTTATCCGCTGATCCTCACGCTGACTGTATTCATTCCGGAACCCGCCTCTCCTCAGGCTCCGGAAAAGGTCCGAAATGATTTTTGAACCGGAGTTCAACCGCATTCCAGTCCGGTAGATGGGTCTGGCAGCCGGGGTGTTCGACCACGTAACTCGCTGTCACACTGCCAATGCAGCAGCATGCATGGAGGGCGTACCCCCGTGCATATGCAGCGAGAAAACCGGCCCTGTAGGAATCCCCTGCCCCGGTGGGGTCCTGCATTTCGACCGGTACCGGCAGGACCTCCCACCGTTCTCCCTGGCTGAAAAGTGTGCTGCCCTCGCAGCCTGCAGTGAATACCGCGATGGGGACTTCCTGCGCGAGCTGCTGACGGTTCATGTCCAGGACTCTGCACATGGCTTCGACCTCGTGGCGGTTGGCAAAGAGGATGTCAATATTGTCCAGGATTGATACAAGGTCATCCCGGGAGTAGCGGTGGATGTCCTGCCCTGGGTCAAACGATGCAAATTCACTCTTTTCGGCAACCTTGACATTGAACGATGGATCGGCTGTCGCCATATGGACAAATGACACCGGGGGGGGGTCAGACAAGGCAAAGACCGCGGATGCACCCCACTCAAAGAACGTGACCTGGTCCCCTGTATCATCAGTGAAAATGAACGCCGTGGGCGTGTTCGCGTCCTGGACCAGAAAAAAATCCTTTTCTATTCCGAGTTCCTGCATCCAGGAGTCATACGAACTTCCTTCAAAATCACCACCGACAGCGCTGATAAGCCGTACCCGTTCCCCGAGGGTTGCAATACCGGCGGCAATATTTGCGGCACCTCCCCCGAAAAAAACCGTCCGTCCGGAAATCAGGGTGGACTGGTTTTTGTCAGGCAGGCGGGAGACTCTGCAGATATGGTCCGTCGCCGTATGACCGACGACCTCAATCAAAGAACTTCGACCTCCGTGATCTTGAGTGGCACATCACGGAGTGCCTTTCCGATAACCGATTTGGCAATTCTGGTTGCGTGCTCCTGAGATTCAGCCTTGAAAACCTTCATTTCCAGCTCGAGTCCCACCAGAGCGGTGTTCGCCACGACCAGCGCGGTCGAGAGCTCTCCCTCGCAGAGTGGGCACGAGATCTGCCCAATTTCCACCTCGACGAATTTTGCCGAGGGATTCAACCTTTTTCCTGCTTCGCTGATGGCAATTCCCATCGCATCATCAAGGGACTTGACATCCCGTACGATCCAGGCTGATTCAAGTGTGACACGGTAGTCTGACATGGTATAATCTTCTCCCGGTGGGGCTCCCTTACCATCCGTCCTCATGGATGTGTTCATCAAGCGACATGCGCGAAGATGGAGCCCTTTTCCCGGTCCCATATCCAAGGGTCAGGATTGAAACCGGCCGGACATGGTAGGGGAGGTCAAGGACCGTGCGTACCTGGTCGTCATCGAACGCACCCACCCAGCAGGAGGAAAG
>CASGHA010000115.1 GCA_949319355.1 uncultured Methanospirillaceae archaeon
TCCTCGGCCTGTATATAATTATCAATCAGATGCCGCATATCCGCCTCATAGGCTTTCATATCCAGTACTTCCAGGTGCGGATTTCATACGATGCTCAATATGAGGAACCATGTAAAACCAAATAACAAATTATTTTATTGAATAAATCTTACAAAAAAAAATAATTGTATTACATCACGTGAGATGTTGGACCATGCATATCCCTGATGCGTTTATCCCCCTGCCACAGGCGGCAGTATACTGGCTCATAGCACTGATTTTTATCTTCCTCTCGATCCGCTGGGCGAGAAAGGAGATGAGCGAGGAAAAAATACCCCTGATCGCGGTCCTTGCCGCGGGAATATTTGCCATACAGGCTTTCAACCTGCCTGTCGGCATGGGGACGAGCGGGCACCTTGTCGGGGGAGCCCTGGCCGCAATCCTCCTCGGGTCCCCGTTCGGGGCGGTTTTCATCCTCACCCTGGTCCTCATCGTCCAGGGAGTCCTCTTCGGTGACGGCGGTATCACGACCATGGGCGCAAACATCCTCAACATGGGAGTGATCGGCGGGTTCGTCGGCTACTATTCCTTCCAGGGACTCATGAAAGCCACGAAAAGCATGCCGGTCTCTGCCTTTATCGCAGCATGGCTGGCATGTTTCATACCCGCCCTTGCCTGTGCCGTGGAGATGTACCTCGCCGGGACCTTCCCACTGGTCCCGGGCCTCGCGGCGATGGGGCTGTACCATGCGGTCATCGGGATTATCGAGGGTGCGATTACCGTGGTGGCGATCAGGCTGGTCATTTCCGCAAAACCCGACCTCCAGTCGACGGTGATACGGGGTGCAGCGGCATGATGGACAACAGGACGTTTCTCATTGCCGGGATCATCATCGCCCTGGCAGTCGGCGGGCTTGCCGTATTCCTCGCCTCCTCGAACCCGGACGGACTGGAGAGCACTGCCCTCATGGTCCAGGGCCAGAAGACCCTGACCGGGGACACGCCCTCAGACGCAGAAATCCAGGAACCGGAATCAGCTGTGTCGTACAACCCGCCCCTGCCCGATTACACGCTCGAAGGCTATGGAAAAAGCGGTGACCTGCTCGCCATGCTCGTCGGGACCATCCTTGCCGTCCTCGTGGCGATTGGAGCGGTCAAGCTGCTGATGATGGTTAGGAAGACTGACCGGCAGGACTAACTCTTTTTTAAAACGGTCCTTGTTGTCCGTCCGCCTGACAGGCCCTGCACAACCCGTAAAACCGGGTCATTCGATATTCCTGCCTTCGTGGTCTTCGTCACGACAGTCCGGGGTTTTGGGATTTTAACATCATTCATTCCCCATCGACATCCTCAATTGAGGGGCCCTTGCCAGCGGGTGCCAGGGGGACCACCCGGATGACATTCCCGCTCTCCTTCCCATAGGCATCCACGCGGGACACCACGCGTTCCGTCATACTGCCGGTCGTGAGCACCAGGGAGTCCAGCCCCCGCAGGGCCCGCAGGATGCATTTGTCTATCACACCGTAGGTGAAATCAACGACAAGCCCTTCTTTTTGTGCCCGCTGTTTAGCCCGGGTGCCCATCGTCCCGACGGCGAGGTGTTCCCGGGAAGCGATGTAACCGGAGAGAGAACGGTCGTCCTCGTCCACGTTGCAGACCGTTATCGTGCCCGGGGTGTGGTTCCAGCCCGTTCCATGGAGCAGGTTCTCAATGATCTCCACCATGTCAAGGACGCTGCGGGGTTTCCGGTCTGGCTGCGCGTAACTCCGGCGGCTGAGTTCAAGGGACAGGTCGAGGAAGGCCGGGACCGAGAGGTGGGCCTTCCGGACAAGGCCAGGGTTCCCGAAGGTCACCTCGGGCCGGTCCTCCTTGAGGATACCCCCGTCCAGGAGCAGGATCGCCCGGTCGGCCCAGGGATAGGCGAGTTCGACGTCGTGCGTGGAGATCACGACCGTTTTTCCTTCATGGTTCAGCTCGTCCAGGAGCTCCATGATGTCCTCGGAACCAGCCGGGTCCAGGTCACTCGTGGGCTCGTCGAAGACCAGTACATCCGGGTCCATGGCCAGGACACCGGCAATCGCGACCCGCTTCTTCTCCCCGCCGGAGAGGTGGTGAGGGGGGCGGCGGTCGAAGCCGGTGAGGCCCACGTGCCTGAGGGCTTCGGCGACCTTATTCCTGACCGTCTCCCCGTCGTACCCGAGGTTCGCAGGACCGAACGCCACGTCCTGCCAGACCGTAGGGGCAATGATCTGGCGGTCCGCGTTCTGGAGCACGTACCCGACACGCTGGCGGATCATCCGGAGAGATGCCCTGTCGTACTGCAACGGCCTGTTGTCGAAGAGCATCGTCCCAGAATCCGGGCGGACCATGCCGTTGAACATCTGGAGGAGCGTGGACTTCCCGGCGCCATTTGGCCCGACAAGGGCAATCTTCTCCCCTTTCCTGATATGGAAACTGATCCCCCGGATGATCTCCGGTCCCCCCGGGTAGCGGTACCGGACGTCCCTGGCTTCGAGGATGATGCTCATATGACGGTCATCACTCCGTCCGGTGCCATCAGGACGACCCCGCACAGCCCGATGAGGAAGGCAAGAAACAGGACGGCGGGTATGACTGAACGCAGGCTGACCGGTTCAGCCTGTTCGAGCGACGGGAAAACCCCGTTGTAGCAGCGGCTGTCCATGGCACGGACAAGGTCCTCCCCAGCGTTCCAGCTGGAGATGAAGAGCATACCGGAGAGCATGGAAAAGGAACGGACTGCCTCGACCGGCCTGCGGTACCCAAGGCGCATCACCTGTGCACGCCAGATCTCGCCTGCCAGGTCATAGGCGATAAAGATGTACCGGTACGTGATCATCATCAGGTCAATCAGCTCGACCGGGACCCGGACCCGTTTCATGCCGTTGAAGAGGTCAGTGAGCGGCGTGGTGAGCACGATGAAGAAGAGTGAGACCGAACACCCGAAGACCCGGCAGAGGACGAGCACACCTTCCCTGACCGCTCCCTCTGTGATAGTAAGGCTGAACCCTGCAAACGGGCTGAACTGCCATACGACTTCTCCTCCTCCGACAAGGAACAGGAGGATGACTACGCTGATGACCGTAAAGACGGCAGGTCCCAGCAGGACCTTCCCGTACGTGACCGGGGGTATATGAGCCGGGCCGATGAGGACGAGACTTAAAACGATCCCGGAGACGAGCGGTACGAGGGGTGACGGCGCGACGAGGCAGATAAGGAGGGAACCTAAGCCCAGGAAAAGCTTGGTGCCCGGGTGAACGCACCGGAACGCGTTCTGCTGTGCGACACTGTCGAGGAGTTGTTCAAGCATGGAGGTCAGAGAACCTTTGCCCGCTTCCTCTGGCCGAGCCAGTAGCCGAATACCAGGCCGAGGAGGACACCGCCGAAGGCTGCCTGGAGCGCGAAGAGGGTGCTTTCAATCTCGCCGCTCGGGGGTTCGTACTGGGGGATGAGCGGGAGGTAGGACTCCACCGGTTTGCCGGAAAGTTCGGCTATCTTTTGCGACCCGACATCATCGGAGCCGCTGAACTCGTGGCTCCCGCCGGAGCTCACCGCGAGGAACAGGGCGATGAACACTACGATCGCGACCGCGGTGATGATCTCCAGCAGGTAATCGCGGACCTGTATCATGACCGCACCTCTGCGGGGGGGACTGGTTCCCCGGCCATCCGGGCCTTCTCGATCTGGTCACGGGAGAAGACCCCGAGTTTTTCCAGGATCTCCGGTTTTAACTGGACGATATACTTGAAGACAAGGGCAAAGACGCAGCCCTCCACAATTGCGAGGGGGACCTGGGTGACCGCGAATATGGCGAAGAAGGTTGTAAAGGAAGTCATTATCCCGCCGACCTGTGCCGGGTAGGCGACCGCGAGCTCGAAGGAGGTGATGATATAGGTAACCAGGTCCGCAACCGCCGTGACGAGGAATACCGTTATGAATATGTTCACCGACGTGTTTTTCAGGAGCCTGTACACCGCGTACCCTGCGATGGGACCGCCGATCGCCATGGAAACGATGTTGGCCCCGAGTACGGAAAGTCCCCCGTGGGCAAGGACGAGCGCCTGGAAGAGCAGGACGATCCCGCCAATGACCGTGGTGATGAACACGCCGAAACACATGGTCGAGAGCCCGGTGCCGGTCGGGTGTGAGCAGCTGCCCGTGACAGACGGCAGTTTCAGGGCAGAGAGGATGAAGATGAAGGCACCACAGACGCCGAGGAGGGGGAGGTATTCACGGTCCTTCCTGAGTAAAGCCCTGAGTTCCAGGACTCCCATGATGATAAACGGCAGGGCGACAGCCCACCAGACAAGGCACCATTCCGGCGGTAAAAAACCTTCCATGATATGCATGAGATCTCATAATCAAGTTGGATTGTCTTAATTAAAAAATTACTGATGTAAGGCTGGAGCGGGTCTGACCTTCACCGGGAGGACCACACCACGAGCCAGGAGAGTTTGCCTGATATAAAACGTGAAGACCCGGGTGTTTTTCCGGACTCTGGAAAGGTCATGATGGCAGCACCCTTTATGAGTGCCAGGACGGAGAGCGGACCCGCGAGTGCCAGGAACAGGGGGGCACCCAGGGGTTCGCCCAACCCTCTGATATACCTGGTCACGAGGAGGTTCATTGAGAAGAAAACCGGGAGAAGGATGAACACCACGAGGTAGAGGGGGGGTTCTTTTCCGGTCAGGAAACCAGTGGACTGGTACCAAGGCATGGACTGGGGAGGATTTTCCGCGAACGTCTTGGTACACCGGGGGCGGTCGGGGTCTTGCATGGTAACCAACTCGAGAGGATATGGCAGTCTTCGATGTTATTATATTTAAATTTACATCATATTGCCATTCATTAATATAATGCGATAATAACTCTCATCGTCGTACTGCCAAGGTTCTTTTTCCCAGGATACAAGGGCCTTTTTCATGGTTGCGGCAGGGAAGTGGCCAGGGGCCTGGAGTATATTCCCATTATAATGACGAGCGGGCAGATTTTAAAGGCCCGTGGTTTCATCTATGTACTTGCTGCCCGTTTTGAGGTTCCTGGCCGATAACAGGACTCATATGGTCCTTTTTGTTCCCGTATATCCCTCATGAGGACCAATTCATCCGGAAGACTGGAAAAAATGAAGGAGAAGTTCTTCCGGTCAGATTTCCTGGTCAGAACTCTTCGATGAGACCGTACCCGTACCGGAGAAGCGTCTCGACAGCCTTCTCCTCCCCCGGGTCAGGGGAGTGCACCATGAAACCCCTGCTTTCGATGAGCCGTTCAGCCGCACGTGGGTTTACTACGGTGATCCGTCCGGTCTCCTTCTTTGAAAGCGACCACCGGTGCACGTAATACACGGGTGCGGATCCGTTCACTGCGTGGACATAGACGTCCCTTCCACGCGTATATGCTCTTGATTTTTCTTTTTCCGCCCTTGGGGCCTCATAGAGACAACGGTCTCTGGCGGTGTCGAGGTAGACCTTCTTGTCTGAACGATAATATACCTGTTTCACATTCCTGACCTCATTTTTAACTTCGTGTCCGTTTTTAATCCTTACCTGGGCGATGAATGGGGGATGAGTGAGTGAAGTATGAGCGGCACCACGCGACGAGAGAAAGAGTTCACTGTTCCTTCTCCCGGAGCTTTATTTCCGATTCCTTTCCTGGAGAGGCGTTACGTTGAGTCTCCCCCATCACCTCCTGTGAGGTGTATGAATGGATTCGTAATAAATTTTTTTATTTATGTATTAATTAATAAATAAAAAATATATTTTTTTATTACTGAATATTTTTTGTCCATGAGAACTGGCAATTAAGGGAAAGGGGTTCCCTTATAGCAAATTTTCATGAGCCTGACAAATGGGTGGTATAGGTTCTGGGAGGTTTTCAGCTGGACCCTCATGCGTCTGTTGGGTCACCGAAGATCGGGATATAAGACAGGTCTGATGGATCGTCTGGTTGTTGTCAGGACGATACCTCCGATGAAAATCGGGTATTTAATGGAGCTAACTCAGAAAAGAGAAGAAAACTCATAGATATCTCCACATGACCTTATCTTCTCCCGAGTAGTTCTGCCCGGCCTGATGCCCAGGAACTATTCAAAAAATGGCATCAGAGAAGCTGAATTTTATAATCTGCCAAAATAAGTGCTGCTACTGGGATTCGAACCCAGGTCGTCGGCGTGAAAGGCCGACATGATTGGCCGGACTACACTATAGCAGCAATTACCCATTCAGATTGGCATGTCCGCTTCAAATAGGTTATGATGGGGGTCCATGAAGTATTGCCGATATGAGGCGGACTCATGGGCATATCCCTGATGAATGGCTAAAAAGCGCGTGAGGGAAGGGCTCTTGCCCATGGACCGGACCGCCGGAACTCACCGAAGAGTAAGGGAGCCCTTGAAAAAAGGCGGTGACGGGAGTCTACCGCATTATAAGGTCAGTTCTATGATTGATAAGTCCGGTCAGAACGGAGTGCCTTCCCGCTCGGTCTTGACCTTGAACGCTGCCATGAGCTGCTTGGTGACCGGGCCGGGCTTGCCGGTCCCAATGGAACGGCCGTCGATCAGGACGATAGGTGCGACCTCGGCCGCCGTTCCGGTGACGAAGACCTCGTCGGCGGCGTAAATGTCCATGTACCCGAGGTTCTGTTCGGCAATATCAATCCCGAGCTCCTTTACGCACTCGAGGACGACGATCCGGGTCACTCCCTGGAGGTTGTTGAGCGTGTGCGGGAGTTTGAGGATGCCGTTCTTGACGACAAATATGTTGTCTCCGGACCCCTCGGAGATGTAGCCGTTCACGTCGAAGAAGATCGCCTCGTCCCCACCCTTGTAGTTCGCCTCGATCTTGGCAAGGATGTTGTTAAGGTAGTTCAGGCTCTTCACGTTCGGCGGGAGGGCGTCGGCCCGGTTCCGCCTGACTGAAACGGTGACCGCCTTCAGCCCGATTTCGTACAGGTCGCCGTACATGGCCCCCCATTCCACGGCCATGACGATGACGGTCGGGACAGGGCACTTTCTTGGGTCGAGCCCGAGGTCCCCGATACCCCTGGTGACGATCGGCCTGATGTACCCGTCCCTGATCCCGTTCTTCCGGCAGGTCTCCTTGATGACCTCAGCGAACTCCTCCTTCGAGAGCGGGACCGTAAGGTCAAGGGTCTTAGCGGAGTCGTAGAGCCGGTCCAGGTGCTCGGCCAATCGGAATACACGGCCGTTGTAGGCCCGTATTCCCTCGAAGACCCCATCGCCGTACAGGAGTCCGTGGTCGAAGACCGAAACCTTCGCCTCCTCCTTCGGAAGGAACTTCCCGTCAATATAGATATACATGAACCTTGTTTTTGATCGTCCTTCTATTTTTTACCAGTGGATTGGTTCCGGCGTAGGCATGTAAGACCAGCCTGCAAAAGAGCCTGATCATCAGGATATGGGTAAAGACCGCCCCTCCGGGCAATCCTGTCCGTTCAAGGTACCACAGGACCTATCCCGGGGGTGCATCTAAAAATCGTAATACAACCTGATCTTCCCCTGCCCTATTCATTGAACTTCACGTACAGGCGGTTCGCGATGAACTGGAAGGCGAGGACGAAGACTGACAGCATAACGATATCGACAAGGGGGTTGAAGTGGGTTGCCCCGGAGAACGCCGCCTTGAGGAGGTCGTTCCCGTAGGTCAGGGGTGAGAGGAACATGATGAACCGCCCGGCCTCCGGTATCTGTTCGATGGGAATGAACACCCCCGGGATGAAGATGAGCGGGAGCCGGACGAGGTTGAGTATCGACATGATGTCCCCCGGGCTCTCGGTAGGGTATGCGGCAAAGAGCGTCCCCATCGTGGCGAAGCAGAACGAGGTCAGGAGGAGGCCGGTGACGAGGGGGGCAATGGAAATGACCGGCACCTGGAACAGCAGGATCCCTGCAAGCAGAGGGACCAGGGAAATCCCGAGGCTGTAGAGAAACCCGCTCAGGCTCTCGCCCAGGACGACCGTGTGAAGGGATATCGGCGCTGACAGGAGCCTGTCGAAGGTCTTCATCCTCCGTTCTATCGGGATGGACACAGGCTCGATCGAGGATGCCGAGAACAGGATCGTGATCGCGACGAGCCCTGGTACCATGACCCCGGGCGCTGCACTCCGGCCTATGGCAAACGCAAGGAACATAAAGAGGGGGAAGAACATGCCGGAGACGATGATGTTGGGCTTGAGGTAATAGATCAGGATATCCTTCCTGGCTATGGTCCAGGCTGCGTACAGCTCCCGTGAGAGCTCCTGGGACCATCCCGTAGCATCAGTCAATGGCTTTTCCCCCCTGGTCCTGGTATCCAGTCCGGTGAGCCTGATAAAAACGTCCTCGAGGCTGGGGCCGAGTGTGGTGACACGTATCACTTTGATATCATGCGCCCTGGCAAACTCCATGATGCCGTCGAAGACCTGACCCGGGTCCGCGGTGATCAGCCGGAACTTATCTCCCTGCTTGCTGACCTCGCTCACGTGGGGAATACTGCCAAGCTCGGCCGGTCCGACCAGCCCGGCCGGTTCAAACGCGACCTCGACCGACTGGACGCTCTGGATGGTCTTCTTAAGCCGCTCGGGGGAGTCGATCGCGGCAATCCGGCCCCTGTTAATGATTGCCACCCGGTCACAGGCAAGGTTCGCCTCCTCGATGTTATGGGTCGTAAGAAAGACCGTCACGCCGTCTTTGTTCAGGTCCCGGATCACCTCCCTGATGATGAGGTTGCTCTGCACATCCAGCCCTGATGTCGGCTCATCGAGGAACAGGAGGCGGGGGCTGTTGATGAGCCCCATGGCAAGGGTGAGCCGTCGCTTCATCCCTTTCGAAAAGCCGTTCGTCTTATCTTCCCGCCGATAGGAGAGCCCGAAGGTTTCCAGGAGTTCCACCGCCTTTCTTTCCCGTTCTTTCCTGGGGACATGGTAGAGCCCGGCGTGAACATCAGGTTCTGCCAGGCGGTGAGGTCAGTGTAACTATTGGACGTCTCGTGGACGATGCCCATACGGCTCCGGGCCGCAATCGTCTCTTTCACGATGTCCCTGCCAAAGACCCTGGCAGTCCCCCCGGTCGGCGGAGATATGCCGGTCAGGATCCGGATCGTAGTCGTCTTTCCGGCCCCGTTCGGACCGAGGAACCCGAAGGTCTCGCCTTCGCTGACGGTATAACTGACATCGCTTAATGCCTGAAGAGTGCCGAACCGTTTCGACAGCGAGAACGCTTCTATGGCGTACATGGGGTAACCCGGCTGAAACGCCGCAACAGACCGATATTTTCTTTATCCCATGTGAAGGTTGCTGTATATCTATCCTGCTGACAACCTCATGAAAATCCAGTCCGTGAGGTTGTATTGATACTATATGATTGATGCAACAAAACCATCCATTTTTATTATCATTGATGCTCATCAATTAAATGGGAAGGAAGCAGCGGATAAATGCCCCATTGCTTCCAACTCGGAGCAGATACCGTGAACCACCCGATTGTACGCTACGTCCTTGTTGCCGTCCTGATAGGTCTCGCAGGGACCGCCGTATCAGCCGCATTTCTCTCGCAGAACGACCACGCTGTCCAGGGGACCCTGCGTTTCACCGAAGCGACGATAAAACCCGTCACATCCCTGAAATGGGACCCGCTCACCGTACCATGTCCCTGGAACGATACCTGGTGTCCGAACGGCGACCCGCCGGTCAGGCAGTACCGGATCCTGGTCGACCTCGGTCATGCCGAACGCGTCACTCTTGACGGAATGGTCTCACCGAACCTTGACCGGTCCTCGAACAACCGTCTCTTTGACTGGCAGGACTGGGCCAACGACATGCGGGCCCAGGGGTACGAGGTCAGGGTCACCACGGTGAAACCAATAACCGCCACCGAGCTCGCCAACACCGACCTCTATATCGTGGCCCAGCCTGACGGTAGCAAAAACGGGCCAGTATACTTCACCCAGGCGGAAAAAGACGCAATTGCCTGTTTTGTCCTGAAGGGGAACACCCTCCTCGTCATGGCCCAGCAGTTCATGGGAGGGAAGGACCAGACCCAGTACCTTGCCGACATGAAAACCTCCTATGCCTCCGCGGCGGTCATCAACGACCTCCTGAAGGGGATCCATGTCGAAGGGAGGTTTACCGAGGGCAAGGTATCGGCCGGAGTCCTCGATATCATGGACTCTGAAAGTGCCGGGACACAGGTATTTGCCGGCAACCCGCCTGATATCTGGCTCCCTGCCGACGGCTTAAAGCCAGAGATGAAACCCGATACCTTCGCCGGGTTCCATGTCCTCTCCATCAAGCCGAAGACCGTCCAGTTCCTCGTGCGGAGTGACAGCACCTCGTTTACTTCACCGAAGAACCCAAAATACTCCCCGGTTGTCCAGGCCGCCGGTAGCCGGCCGATAGCCATAGGCTTGAACGGGCTCGGCTGCGGGAGGGTCTACTTGTACGGTGACCCGTCCGCATGGCAGAAGGAGACCTCATTCGGAAAGGTCTACACCGAGCCGAAGTACCACGAGCAGGACGCCGCAAGGGTCCTGGTCGCCCGGATGCTCTCGTTCAACAGGACATGCGAGCCCTGCCAGGCAAAGGAACAGCCGACCCAGGCCCAGCAGACGGTGAAACCGACCCCGACGCCGAAGGTCACCAGAGCGTCCACGACCACGAAGAACTCGTGTTCGTCCTGTATAGACTCCTGTGACCAGAACACGGAACAGGGTAAACTCCCGAACCAGTCGAGCGAACGGTTCTCCTGTTATGCAAACCAGTGCGGTGTCAAAGGAGACACTGTTTTCGAGGAAGACAACCTGCCGTATTGCAACGACTGCGAGTATTACGCCGAGGACGCAGCATATAAGGTTGTCAAGGATGAAGAACCCCCGTATGACGGTTACATGGACGCATACTCCTCGATATACTCTGATTGCGTCAAGATGAACGCCTGCTCGTGCGGTTCAAATGATGGCTGGGTTGAAGACTGCAAGGACTGTATAAACAGGTGCAACAAGGGAGACATGTCCTGCCTCTCGAAATGCAAGGACAGTTCAGGAAAAGTCTGCATATCCGGGGAAACATTTGCGGATTCCTGTGAAATATGCCAGACCCGGTGTGGTAGTGACCAGAGCTGCCAATCAGAATGCAAGGGTGCAGATGGGAAACCATGTTCGTCTGGCACTCTGGACGTCGATTCCTGTAGTATGTGTCAGGATAAATGTGGAAGTGACCAGAACTGCCTTTCAGAATGCAAGGGTTCAGATGGAAAGCCGTGTTTATCGGTGACGCTGGACGTGGAATCGTGCAGTGCATGCCAGACCCGGTGTGGTAGCGACCAGACCTGCCTCTCAAAATGCAAGGACGCGAACGGACAACCGTGTTTATCGGCTACACTGGACGTGGAATCGTGCAGTGCATGCCAGACCCGGTGTGGTAGTGACCAGACCTGCCTCTCAAAATGCAAGGATGCAAGTGGAAACCCGTGTTCGTCTGCCACGCTGGACGTAAACTCATGCACCAGTTGTCTTGAAAAATGCGGGGACGACAATATGCCGTGCCAGAATGCATGCAAGGACCCGGCCACCGGTAACCCGTGCATCAGGGTGGTAGGTAACACCGGGTCGTCCTCTGGCTGCCTCTCCTGCTACCAGGCCTGTACCTCATCGGCAAAAACGAAGAACAGCGCAGGTGGAAGCGAAAAGACCACGGAAGCTGTACTGACCTGCCAGCAGAAATGCGACCAGCAGTATGATACAACAATTGCCGGATGCGCCTGTAAGGACACGGTCTGCCCGTCAGGACAGCACAAGGAGCTGCAGACCGGGGCTTCCCTCGGCTGTAAATGTGTGAAAGACATCACTCTCACATTCAACCAGACCGATCTCAGCAGCCAATGGACAGGCCATTATGAAGGGACGCCTGATACCAAGCCCGCAACATCGAGTGGGGGTGGAAATAATTATCTCCTACCAATTAATCCAGAATTGGTATATGAATAATCTGGGAGAGAAGGGCAAACCCCTTTTTATCTTATAGGACGAACTTATGGATCCTAATTTGGTTCCTGGACCGTGTACAACAAATGCATTGTTCCTCCGGTGTATATTGAAACAAGTGACAAGGTTTTTTTTAGATCCGATAGACAATCCATTGATCAACCATACCTCTTTTTAACAAGGTATTTGGAAGGATACCCCGCCG
>CASGHA010000116.1 GCA_949319355.1 uncultured Methanospirillaceae archaeon
ACCGGACATCGTCGTCGTGACCCCGGTCAGGGTGAACGACCCGCCCCCGGAGGCAGCCCTGACCTGGACCCAGTAGCGGTCCTTTGCCGGGTCTTTCAGGGTCACTTCTGTGCTGCCTCTGCTGACCGAGGCGGACGCGTCAGCGCTGGTGGGCCCGGCGAGAGCCCCCTTCCTGACATAGATGCTCATGACCGCGTCGGACCCGGTCGACAGCCGGAGCGTCAGGATTTTTGTACCCGGGGGCACGTCGAAATAATACGCCTTGTACGCCTGGTCGTCAAGGTACCCCGTGACCTTCGTGTAGGATTCGGTACATTTTTCTCCAATACCTTCCGGGGTCCCGTTGACGGGCGCCATCACGCCGCACAGGAGTACCATTGCCATAAGGAGGACTATCAAAACACAACACGGCCTGGTCACTGACTTCATTCTCCTGAAGGGTTGGTGGGACAGGCCTGCACAAAAAACAGGTGGGACATGCCAGCCAGAAAACACGCCCAGGGAGGATCCGGTGTCGCTGACGGAAGGCTGTTATCCGATCGCTGCAGACAGAGGGTATGGACTTCGCTCCAGGGACTATTTTAAGGGTAGCGGACACCGGAGACATCCCTGCGCTCTCGTCCCTCCACCGGAGGATGTTCACCGAGATCTGGGAACAGCGGGGCGTCCCGACCGACCTTTCGGCGATGGAGCGGCTTGAAGAAGCCTATGCGGAGAAACTGGAGAAACAGTTCGCAGACGGGAGCTGCCGGGGCTGGGTCATCTGTCGCGATGACCGTATCGTGTCCTGCGGAGCGGTAAGCACCTGCAGGTACGTGCCCGTCCCCCACGACCCTTCGTCCACCGTCGCATTTCTCCATAGTGTTTATACTGATGAAGCGTTCCGGGGCAGGGGACTTGCCCGCCGGATCACGCAGGAGGCTATCGACTACTGCAGGAAATCAGGCATAAAACGGTTGTACCTCTTTTCAAGCGATGCCGGGAGGCCGGTCTACGAGGTGTCGGGGTTCGTCCCGGTCGATACCATGATGGTGCAGCTCCTCTCCTGACAAGGGACCTGGCGGGCGTTTCCCACAGGGAATCCCCGTGCCGGGCGGCCAGGGGCCTTTTCCGGGCGCCTGTACGTATTAAGGGTTAATACAGGGCATTCCCATTAAAAAGAAAAAGGGGTCAGATCGTTCCCTGGCAGCTCCGGCACGGGATGAAACCCATGCCCCTGCTGGTATCGCTGTCCCCCGGTCTTAACGTGAAGGTGACCATCCTCGTCTTCTGGTGGATGTCACTGTCTAGGCGCGGGTCAGAGCCCTTGAACGGCACGGTCAGGCGGTAACCCCTCGGGATCTGCACCCGGAGGCTGTACTTCCCTTCCTTCAGGCCGGTAAACCGGTACGCTCCGTCCGTGCCCGTTACCATGGTCTTCTCGAGGCCCATCGTCGCATTGTACAGCTGCACCCTGACCCCGGGGAGGGCGGGTTCGTCCTTATCCCTGACCCCGTTCTCGTTCTCGTCAACCCAGGCGCTGTCACTGACTGACGCAGGGACGACCTGGCCCTTTTCTGCCGGGCAGAAGGTGACGACATAGTCAGTCAGGACGGTTGAGTCCGAGCCCTTGCACTGGAAGGTGTGCGATACATCGTTGAAGGCAAAACTATAGGCATCGGGATAGTATTTCTCGAAGAACTGCGATGACTGGAGGCCTGCCGGCCAGCTCTCGGGATGACAGGTCTCCGGCGTGCCGTTCGGGCCGGTACAGCAGTACGAGGTGTTCTCGGCACCGTTCCTGGTCCCGTTGTCATAGACCACGTATTTGCAGGCGCTCAGGACCCCGACCGTCTTGTTCGACTTGTTCTTGTAGGCGAGGAGGGACAGCTCGTCAGGCAGGAGCGTGTTGAGGTCCTTCTGGCCTGCTCCCGACTCGGTACACCACTTGCCCGCACACCATGCCTTGTCCGAGCTCTCGCAGCTCTTGTTGGAAAAACCGCTTGCAAGCCTGATCGAGACCGGGAGGTTGTACCCGTCAACGAGGCTTATGTCATAGAAGTCGTTGCTTTTCGTCTCTGCGGCGTTCGCAAAGAAGATCTCGACCTTGGTCGCAGGGAAGTCGCCACCCTTGCCACCGCACTGGACGACTCCCTGGGGGTCGAACCCTCCCTCGATGGTGACAGGGCAGTTTCCGGTGTCGCAGGTCAGGATCTCCTTACCTTTCACGTGGTTGCCGTTGAAGGTCGACCTCGTGCAGCCACTCCGGCCCCAGATGCCCAGGTTGCCGCCGTAGGTCGTGTCGGCCGGGACGACCATGTCGAAGGGGACCCCGGGTTTCACCTCGAACCCGCCGTTATACGGCAGGTCGATGGCACCCGTGCTGTTGCACGGGTTCTTGGCGCAGGTAACCAGCGAACAGTTCGTCGACGGACACGGCTGGTCTTTGACCCCGCCGATCAGGCCGCATGAACAGGACGTGCAGCCCTTCGCGGCGGGTTTCCCTTCTGGAGGGTCGAACGGGGCACCGTTCGGACCGCTGACTGTCACGACATATATCGACCCGGAACAGTTGTTCTGTATCGTCACCGTGTGGTTCTCATACTGTGCCGCCATGGCCGGCGCGAGGTACGCCACCACGAGGACAAGGCAGAATAGGAAACAGATATGGATATGGTTCTTCATTGGATCGCCCCCGGCCAGGAACCCCCCGGTCCTGCTGGTCCTTCACCCTGAATAGCTTGCAGGTGGGTTGACTCAAATAGGTGCCGTTTTATCTCCAGGACCGCCTGTCACGACTCACCTGTCCTGAAAAATATGGATAGATACCTTTAGCAGGCCTGCCTTTTTAAAAAAGCCCTGGAAAGGGGCCCAGGGAGTTTCCGGTCAACCCCCTGCCCCTCTTCCCACGAGGGACGACCGGGACGGTCAGCAGTACTGCCGTGCCTGGTCTGCGAACCCAACGGCAGCGTTGTTCGTGTCAAGGGTCTGATTGCAGAACGCCCTCGTTTCGTTCGACCCGCAGCAAAGGAGCGCCCTCGCGACGTCCGGGGACCTGCCTCCGAAGCTGAACTCGTCGACCTCGACGCCATTCAGGACGAGGGTCGGCGAGGAGTACGCCCTGTAGGTGTCCGAGAGGTTGAAGTCCACCTGTGCGGATTTCAGGGCCCGGTCGGGTTCGTTCATGCTGATCTTGAGCTTCTTCGTATCGACCTTGGCGTTTTTGAGGCATTCGTCTGCGTTTCCGGACTTGATGAAGCAGGAGATATACGGCCAGTACCTGTCAGGCTGCTCCTCCCGTATGGATATCTGGCGGAGGTTCTCGACCGCCTCCTCCTCGCCGTGCATCGAGGTTATGTTGCCCTTCCGGACATCCCCGATGTACCTGACCTTAATATACTGCCCGAGCTCCGGCGCCTTGGCGACGGCGTTTGCCAGGGCACGCTGCATCTGTGTCCCAAACGGGCAGTACGAGACCACAAACACCTCGAGGACGGGCTTATCCGCCTTCGGGAGGTCGGCGCAGGTCACCTGGAAGGTCGGCTCCGGGACAGGCTTTTCACCCGCCACCGTGCCTGAGCACAGGAGGCTCCGTGTATCGACGGTGGAGAGAGGCGTGTCCTCAGAGGTGTTGTAAAAGAAGGGAAACAGCATTTTCCCGTCCTTTGTCAGGTAGGCGTCGCTCTGCTGGACGAGCTCTCCCGTGACGACCGAGAGGTTCAGGTGGTACACCCCGTTCGTCTCGTTCACGCCCTCGAGATATGCAACGCTCTCCTCGCCGAGGAAATTTGCGTTGATGTAGTCCATGGTCCTCGCGGTGACGTCATCCGGCGCAGCCGCGGCCCCGGTCCCGTCAGCCCGGTGCGCCAACGCCCCGGAGATGCCGCTGTAACCGCCCAGGACGCCGATGAGGACCGACGCCACGAGCAATATCACCACGATAAAACAAAGGTTTCGCCACTGGTCACCGGACATAGTCATCCCTGTCTTCAACCCCTGTAAACTATGAAGATAGCATGGAGCCTGCTTTCTACATATAGGCTTCAGGTGCCCGGTGACAGGGTGTGGGGGGATCAGTGAGGAATAAGGTGCCCGGTGACATTTGAATGATCATGATCAGAAGAATAACAATCATCATCGCTGCCTGCCTCGTGGCCGTCATCCTGGCCGGATCGGCAGCATGTGCCGCGGATGCCCAGGGGAGCATCGTGGTCGCTTCAAGACCTGCCAACGCAACCGTCTTCCTTGACGGTGAGGAAGCCGGGTCCTCGCCGGTGACCATTCCTGGTGTGCTCCCGGGAAGACACACAGTCGTCGTTAAAAAGGACGGGTACAAGACATTCACCAAATCAGTGACCGTGAAGGCGAACCTGACGACCTCGCTCAGTGCCGTCCTTGCAAAGGCGCTCCCGACGAAGACACCCACGAAGGCCCCTACAAAAAAACCCACCGTCACCACGACCCCTACACCGGTCGTTACCGTGACGCAGACGGCACAGCCGACGACGACTCCGGTCTCAACCGGATTCTCACTGAGTTCTCCTGTCTTTTCCAACGGTGAGACCATCCCCGGGGAGTATGGCTGCGTAGGCGCGGGGTCGGTCATCCCGGTCTCGTGGCAGGGCGTACCTTCAGGCACGAAGACGCTGGCCCTTTTTCTTGAAGACCCGGACGCACCCGGAGGCACCTTCGTCCACTGGCTGCTCTATAACATACCGGTGTATGTGAAGGAAGTCAGCGGTCCCGTCGTTCCCGGTGCAAACAGCGGGAAAAATTCACACGGCGGCTTTGGGTACTACCCGCCATGCCCGTCGTCCGGGAGCCACCACTACATGTACCGCCTCTACGCCCTTGACACGGTCCTTGAGCCGGAAGGCTGGGATATCTCCGTGATCAGGAACGAGATGAAGGGGCATGTCATCCAAACTGCCACCCTCCAGGGCACCTACCCTGAATAATACCCTTTTCACCGTTTCACCTATCGAACCTCCCGAAAAGTGTCAGGACCAATGTCTGGCTGGAGGTCGGAGGCCATGACCTCCATGACCTCCCCGCCACGGCGGGATGCGATTTTAGGCACGATATAACTGCACTTTTTCTGGTGTACCCTCAGGCACCCAGGTTTCAGGCGAGGAACAGAGAGCCAGTGGTGCACGCATCGTGCTCTGCAGGTCCCGGGAGGAAGGGTAATGAGGTTTTAGGTACCTGTTGAATCATGGACAAGGGAACGGTAGTCCTCCTTGCAGCAGTTGTAATCGCCATCACCCTGGTATGCACCGCGGTGTTCGCCGCGGAGCCCCCGGGTAAGGTCCTGGTCACGTCGAAACCGGATAATGCCAGCGTCTTCCTGGACGCGAAGGAAATGGGGTTCACGCCGCTCACTATCCCAGGCGTCCTCCCTGGAAAACACACGGTCGCCCTCAAAAAGGATGGTTACAAGCCATTTCAAAAGTCCGTGACCGTGAAGGCCAACAAGACCACCACGGTCAACGCGGTCCTCCAGAAGGCCACCCCGACGAGGACACCGACCAGGAAGGCGACCGCCACTCCGACGAAAACCTCCACGAAGACCCCTGCCGTCACTAAAACCATGACCCCCACCCCGGTGAAGACCCCTGGTGCAACACCGACAACCGCGACCGCTGCGAAGATGACCCTGAGTTCATCCGCCTTTTCAAACGGTGGTCCCATCCCTGACCAATATGGCTGCAGGGGATTCGGGTCGGTCATCCCCGTTTCCTGGCAGGGGGTGCCTGCCGGAACAAAGTCCTTCGTCCTCATCCTTGACGACCCCGATGCCCCGGGAGGGACCTTCACCCACTGGTCGCTCTATAACATACCCCCATCCGTGACCAGTGTTACAAGTAACCTTGTTTCCGGGGCAAGTTCAGGCAGTAACTCGGGCGGCGGGTCGGGGTACTACCCCCCCTGTCCCCCTTCAGGTGCGCACCGCTATGTCTACCACCTCTATGCCCTGGACTCGACCATCATGCCCTCCGGTCCGGACGCAGGCTCGATCAGGAATGCAATGACCGGTCACACCCTCGCGACTGCCACCATCCAGGGGACTTATCAGGCTTAAAATAGCTTTTAATGACCAGGAGGGACAGGATGCCTTATCCGGAGTTTCATGGATGAAGGTCCTGATTCCCCATGCCCTTCGTCCTGAACATCCCGGAAGGGACGAGCAACTCGAACCGTGCCCCGGTTCCTTGCGACCCTGTCTCCCTGATGGTGATGCCGGTGATTGAGAGTACCTCCCGTGCGAGGAACAACCCGAGCCCGGTGTGTTTCCCGAAACCCTTCTGAAAAAGGTGCTTTCGGTCTTCGTCTGATATCCCGGTGCCGTTGTCCTCCCAGGCGACCACGAGGCCCTCCCGGGTCGTGACCGCAGAGACCCTGACCTCCGTGACCGTTTTCCCATGCCTGAGCGAGTTTTCAAGCAGGTTGTAAAGAACCTTCTCGAACATCGGGTCGGCACAGACCTCGATGTCACCAAGGTCGCAGATGACCGATACGTGTGCAGGCACCAGGAGGCCCCGGATGATCCGTTCCGGGTCCTGCCACTCGGGCTCCCTGATCCCGACGTCCTGGTAGACCTTCGTGAACTCGATCTGTTCCGTGATGTCTTCTGTCGCCGTCCCGATAGCGGCAACTATTTCTGGTATTTCGTCAAGTGAGGTCGTTTGTCTGAGCAGTTCGAGCTGCCCGTGGACGACCAGGGCCTTGTTCAGGATGTCATGGCGGGTGATGCTGTTTAAGAGGTTGAGCTTCCGGTTGCCCTGGCGGAGCGCCTCCTCGGCGACGACCACCTCGGTGATATCCCGGCCGACTGACTGGTACTCGACGACACAGGGCCTGTCCCTGGGAACGCTTTCAGTGACAGTCCCGAATATCGCCCTGTCAGACCAGCGGTGCCACCTGACGCTCCCGTCAGGAAGGATGACCCGGTGGACAACCGTCGCGACCGGCGCATCAGGGGTCAGCCGGGCGAGGTGCCTTCTTACCATTTCCTGGTCTTCGGGAGGAATACGGGGGATGAACACGTTCCCGAGCAGGTCATCGCGGGACTTCCCGAAATACCGGCAGTATGCCTCGTTCACGAAGACATGCCGCCCGTCTGGGAGGAACCGGCATATGAACTCAGTCTGGTCCTCGACGACGTTCCGGTACCGCTGTTCGCTCAGGATGAGTTCCCGGTTCTGGACCATGAGCATGTCCTCGCTGGCCTTCGCCTCCTCGAACGCGACCTCCATCTGCTCGAAGGCCTCGCGGAGAGTCTTTTCTGTTTTGAACTTCTCAGTGACGTCCTGGAGGGTCTCCACGACGCCTATTACCTTTCCCTCCCCGTCGAGGAGGGGGGCGGCTGTGAAGAAGAGCCACACACCGTCCTTCATCTGCGGGAAAAACGCCGTCGCCTCGTAGGCCCCCTCAATCAGGGGTGAGCGGGAGCAGCTCTTGCCATACACCTCCGGAATCCCTCCGGGATTTCCTTCGATGATGAAGTTGGCAAGACAGGGCCTTTCAGAAACATAGAACGCCCTCCATGCCTCGGCTTTTCCGATGACTTCCTGTGCAGGTACCAGGCTGTACTCCTCGAGCGCCCGGTTCCACGAGATGACCCGGTGCCCGGTGTCGAGGACGAAGGTGGGGATCGGAGATCCATGGACGATGGCCTGCAGGCGGTTCCAGCTCTCCTTCAGGGCCTCCCGGGACTTCTTTTGTGCGGTGATGTCCCGGACGATGCCCTCATCACCGAGCACGTTCCCCTGTTCGTCGTAGTAGAGGTGGCTGCTCGTGGAGACATACCGGGTCTCACCCTTCGCGTCCAGAAGTGCGATTTCGTAGTTCGTGACCGATCCCTTTGCCGTGATCTCGGCCCTGAACTGCTCATGAGCTTTCCCGTCCTTCCAGAAGGTCCCGGCCATGTCTTTCCCGATGAGTTCGTCCACCGAGTCGCAACCGAAGAGCCGTGCGGCGCTCGGGCTCGCCATAATGAGCCGGCCTTCCCGGTCGCTCCGGTAAAAGACGTCCTGGATGCTCTCGATGACGCTCCGGTAGTCCTTCTCGCTCTCCCGGAGGGCCCTCTCGTTTCTCGAGAGCTCGTCGTAGTTCTGGCGGAGTTCCTCCTCGATCGCGGCTATCTGCTCGTACGCAGCCGAAAGTTCCTCGTTTTTCCTGCGGAGGTCCTCCTCGACCTGCTTGATGTCAGAGATGTCACGACCGACTGACTGGTACTCGACGAGGTCCCCCTCGTAGTTGAAGATGGCCCGGTCGGTCCAACGCTGCCACCTGACCGCACCACCGGGCATGATGATACGGTGGTCAATCGTAGAGATGGGGTTCGCCTGCGAGAGGGACGCAAAGTGGTCCGAGAGGCGGGACTGATCGGCAGGATATATCTCCGGGTGGAACTTCTTCCCGAGCACATCCTGGGCTTTTTTCCTGAAATAAAGATAATAAGCGTCGTTTGCGAACAGGTGCCTCCCATCCGGGCTGAACCGGCAGATGAACTCGGTCTGGGCCTTGACGACCTGCTCATACTGCCGGGTCTGTTCAAGGAGGGCGTGTTCGGTCCTCCGCTGCTTGACGACCTGCTGGAGGAGGTGGTGGAGCTCGGCGAACTGGGCCTTCGTGTCTCCGCCCTTCTGGAGGTAGTAGTCGGCACCGTTGTTCAGCGCCTGGATGGCGACCTCCTCCCGGCCCCTGCCGGTGAAGAGGATGAAGGGGATGTCTCCAAAAGACGACCTGACGACCTTGAGAAAGCCGATCCCGTCCATCCCGGGCATCTGGTAGTCGGAGATGACAGCGTCGTACGATTTTTTCTGCAGGACCTCGAGGGCATGGCGTGCCGATTCCTCGGTGTGCACCTGCATCGTCTTCGTCCGTTCGAGAAAGATCTTCCCTATCTCAAGGAGCGACGGCTCGTCGTCGACATAGAGGACTGAGATCAGGAAGACTCCTCCGTACTGGCGGTAACCCCCAGTGGGCAACAGGTTTTCCCAGGCACCCGGGTACCCCCGCTAAAAATCCCGAGGCCAGCTTTTCTACACAGAAAAATGCCCGGTTTATGCGAAAAACATCCTGTATTCTGTACAACCATCCGGCACACTTCCTGTTCCCTTCATCGACCCGGGGTGACGCTTCCTCCCTGCCAGGCATACCGGTGAAAACACCGGCATACGGACCCTTCACCGGTCCGGCATGATTTCGCTTGAGAAGAAAGGTGGACCTTCGTTCGTTCCTACCCGGGATATCCTGATCACCTTCACGGGAATGGTTCATAAATGTATCCTTAATTCCCAGGACAAGGAGGGAGATCCTGATTCCGACCTCCCGGGTCCTTCGGGAGGAGGGCCCCAGATTCCCCTCGCGGGCGATGACCGGCTTTTTGAAAAGGCAGCCACGCCTGATTCCTGGCGAGAGGTGACATACCTGCAATAAACTATTGCTCATCATCAATATAATCTTATAAAGCTCACCTCACGCGTGAGAACCTATTTATTCTCACGTTTCCTGCCATCACCAATAGGCCTGTGGTAACCCGGCTGTTCCCTCCGCATTCTCCGGGACACCGGTCCTCATGGCAGCATCAGGCAGGCCTCATTCCATGGAGAGACTACAACGATGGCTCTAGAAAGCGAGACAGCCGGTCAGGCCGGCCAGAAAAGTGCAGCGGCCAGAGAACTGTCCCTGCTCATTTCCCGCACATTCGAGGGAGATGCCACCGCACGGGATGAACTGACACGGGCGGTCACCGAAACGCAGGATTTTCTTGCCGAAGCGTCGTCCGTGCTCAAGCGGATGGCGGTCAACGACCACACCGTATCGATAAAGGGCTCATATACCGGGGTCGCGAAGGAGGTTGCAGAAAGCGTAGGACTTGTCCGTGACCGCGTCGTTCACATAGCAGGCTCAATCGAGAAGATAAGCAGGGGTGACCTTACCGAGCTCGAGGATTACCGAAAGGTCGGAAGGAGGAGCGAACAGGACCGGGTGGTCCCCGGGTTCGTCAGGACACTTGAAAACCTCCAGGCCCTGACCTCCGATACAGCGATGCTGACAAAGGCCGCAGTCGAGGGACGACTCGAAACGCGGGCCGATGCCACCCGGCACCAGGGGGCGTACCGGGAGATCGTCGAAGGGGTGAACAGGACGCTTGACACAGTTATCGGCCCGCTCAATGTAGCGGCTGATTATGTCGACAAAATTGGAAAAGGAACTATTCCGGCGAAGATAACCGAGACATACCATGGCGACTTCAACACCCTGAAGACCAGCATTAACAGTTGCATCGACGGCCTCCAGGGCCTTGTTGAGTGCAACGACGTCCTTAAGCTGATGTCGGTCAACGACCACACCCGCAGGGTCGAGGGGTCGTACGTCGGGATCTATGCTTCAATGGCCCAGGCGACAAACGACGTCCGGGACAGG
>CASGHA010000117.1 GCA_949319355.1 uncultured Methanospirillaceae archaeon
CACCCATGAACCCCTCCCATTCACGGTCGGCTGCACCCGTAAGGGCATCGGTACTCGCACCGGGCTCGACGTCCGTCCTTTTCTCGACCCCGGCCGCGACCACGATATCCTCGTATCCGCTGGCGACCGAAAGAACCGCCTGGCGGAACGCGAGGCCCCCGGAGGCGCACGCTGCTTCGACCCGCGTTGAAGGAAGGTGATGCGTTGCCATGCCTGCATAATCTGCGATGAGTGCACCGATATGTTCCTGCTCGATAAAACGCCCGGCGCTCATGTTGCCGACGTACATCGCGTTGATCTGCTCCCCTGCGAGGTTTGCGTCCTCAAGGGCCTTCGCCCCTGCCTCGATGAAGAGGTCCCGGAACGATGACTCCCACTTTTCGCCGAAATGGGTGCACCCTATGCCAATCACTGCAACGTCTCTCATTACTGCATCACGATTTTTCCCTTATGTCTCGCATACTGCGCATAATCGAGGTATTTTGGATTTTTAAGGAGGTCCACAACGGAAGGTGCCCTGGTCCTGTCAAAGGCGCCGCCGCTGATGGCATCGGTTACTTCCAGGTCAAATGAATCGCTCCCGGCCCCTGAACCGAACGACGTGACGAATATCCGGTCACCGGGCTTCGCGATGTCGAGGGTTGCAGCCAGCCCAATCATGCATGAACCGCTGTAGGTGTTCCCGAGGTGCGGCACCACGAGCCCGGGCCTGATCTGGTCCTGGGTAAAGCCGAGGTTTTTTGCGGCCTTCTGGGGGAACTTGGCGTTCGGCTGGTGAAAAACAGCATACGTGTAGTCTGACGGCCTTGACCCTGTTTTTTCAAGGAGGAGCCGTGAAGCGCCCTCGACGTGTTTGAAATACCCGGGTTCGCCGGTGAACCTTCCCCCATGACGCGGGTAGTTCTGCCCTTCACGCCGCCAGAAGTCAGGGGTGTCGGTGGTAAAGGAACAGGTCTCCGTGATCTCGGCAACGGGGTCGTCCCGGCCGATGACATATGCGGCGCCTCCTGCCGCTGCGGTATATTCAAGGGCGTCTCCCGGGGCCCCCTGGGACACGTCCGAGCCGATTGCCACGCCGTACGTGACCATCGAACTCCTGACGAGACCTAGGCATGTCTGGACCGCTGCGGTGCCAGCCTTGCAGGCGAACTCATAATCGGCCGCTGTCATGTACGGAGTGGCGCTGATTGCCTCTCCCACGGTGCATGCGGTCGGCTTGACGGCATACGGGTGTGACTCGCTCCCGACATATACCGCGCCTATCTGCTCCGGGTCTACAGGCCTCCGCCTGAGGGCGTTTCTTGCGGCTTCCACGGCGATTGTCGCCGCGTCCTCGTCAAGATCCGGTACTGATTTTTCAAAGACTCCAAGGCCGCCCCTGATATCGGAGGCGTTCCCGCCCCACACCCTGGCGATCTCATCGACCTTGATACGGAAACGGGGGATGTATACCCCGTACGTGATGATTCCTGCCACTTCTATGCACTCCGAAGATTCCTGATAACCTCGTCGACAGCCAGCTCCGTGACGGCCACCGTGATCCTGTCCCGCTCTGCCATTGGTACGACCGCCGGGTGGACTTTTTCCCTTGAAAGCCCCTGGAGCACAACGCAGCGCGGTTTGAAGGGTGTGACCCGTATTGCCACGAGGGGTGATTTCCCGGTCGAGACCTCGGTGAAAATCAACGCACGTTCGGTGCTCCAGCCATAAATCCGTGAAAATTCCTCAGCAGAGAGCTCCATGATGGCCCTGATACTGTTCACGACCGTGTACCCGTAAATGGTCTGGCCGGTGTTTCCGCAGATCGTGACGCCGTTGATTGCCCCGATGAGTGATGTGAGGGCCACGGGTTCGGCATACTCGTGTATGTCGAGGACGACGTCGTCTGCGATACCGGTTACGAGGAGGCTGCCATACTTGCGGATGTTGTTCCCGCCCCTCGACTCGTCGATGCTGATGAGGCTTTCAACGATCCTGGCCACGATCACTGTTCCGGGGCTTTTCCTCCGTCCGCTCTCGTAGTCGCTGATCAATGAGGGTGACACCGCGAGCTGCTCGGCGAGCTGGCCCTGGGAGATGGAGAACCCGGTCCTCCATTTTCTGAAGACCTGCCCCGGGCTGTCGGAAAGAGTAATCTCCCCCGCCATTTTTTCTGCGAGCCGGTTGCGAAGCCCCGGTGTCATGCCATAGACGTGTGCAGGGTGATGGTATAAAATTAACGAACATCATATTCGGCAATTGCTGTATGATCCTCATTTACCAACTCATAAATAAGAGGCATCCCAATAATGATACATGCTCGCGGCCGATGACCTCCAGTGTCTCAAGGTAGTGGCGCTCCTCGGAGGCTGCGACGCCCCGGTCCCGGCCTCGACCCAGCGTCTCGGGGCTGAACTCGGGGTCAGCCCTCAGACCGTTTCCCGGCGTGTCCGGAACCTGGAAGATCAGGGCTTCATATTCCGCCAGGTCAGGGCCGACGGCCAGGAGATCTCGGTGACCGAGAAGGGTGTCGGGGTCCTGCGCCAGGAATTTGCCGATTATTGTCGCCTTTTTGGGAAAAAAGGAAATACTTTCAGGCTTACGGGAACGGTCGTTACCGGCCTCGGTGAGGGGGGGTACTATATGAGCCTCCCCCCGTACAGGAACCAGTTCCAGGCACATCTCGGGTTTGAACCCTATCCCGGTACTCTTAACCTGAAACTTACACCCCAGGGAATGCAGGCCCGGAGGAGTATAGCCCACCTGCCATGGATACCCGTCCACGGCTTTGTTGCCGACGGAAGGACATTTGGGGAGGTAAAAATCCTCCCATGCAGGATTGGGACGGTTTTTTGTGCGATTGTATTACCTGGCCGCTCCCACTATCCAGAAGACATCATAGAGGTGATCGCACCAGTCCCGATGCGACGTGAGCTTGGGCTGAAGGACAACGATGCGGTGACCGTCGAGGTGGAACCATGATATCTCCAGCACTCTCCGCCCTCCGCGAGGGCAGATTCATCCTGCTCTACGACTTTGACGACCGTGAACGCGAGACCGACTTTGCAATCCGTGCGGATGCGGTCACTCCCGGGGCTGTCGTGACGATGCGCCGCGACGGAGGCGGGCTAATCTGCACCGCCATAAGGCAGGACGCCGCCCGCAGGCTTGGGCTCCCCTTCGCCAGGGAGATCCTCAGGCAGTGCGCCGTCGCAGAAAAAACAGGAGACATCCCGTACGACCCGAAGAACCAGTCTTCATTCTCCCTCTGGGTAAACCACCGGGGGACGTTCACCGGGATAACCGACCGTGACCGTGCCCTCACCATCACGGGAATAGCCGACGAGGTGAAGAAAAGCCTGAACGGCGGGGGACATGCATTTTCAAGCCGCTTCCGTTCCCCTGGCCATGTCGCGGTCCTCATAGCCGCTGACAGACTCCTGTCTGAACGACATGGTCAGACTGAGCTCTCGATTGCCCTTGCGGACATGGCGGGGATTACCCCGGCGGTCACCATTTGCGAGATGCTTGACTCAGAAAACGGTAATGCCCTCTCAAAGGAGGACGCGAAGCGGTATGCCCGCGACAAGGGCCTGGTATTCGTCGAGGGTCCCGAAGTGCTCGAGGCATGGGATGCCTGGAAGGAAAACCGCTGATTTCTCATTTTTATCGTTCTGAAATTGATTTTCAGGCCGCATG
This sequence comes from uncultured Methanospirillaceae archaeon, assembly GCA_949319355.1. Classification (GTDB taxonomy): domain Archaea; phylum Halobacteriota; class Methanomicrobia; order Methanomicrobiales; family Methanospirillaceae; genus KLAP105. Next base: position 3,679 of record CASGHA010000117.1, read on the forward strand.
GCCAAAAAAGGGATATATTGACCCTATAACGGGACAAGGTCAAGAGCATCGGCCGCCATCTTCCTGAAAACAGCCGGATCCATGGGATACTTCGCCTGGGCGTCGCGGGAGTCATCCGTTGTCCCGAGCGCATCAAGCCGGTCCAGCGTCGCCCGGGCGGTATCGGCTATCCAGTGGTACCGTGTCTCCTGGTCCACGATGGAGACCGTCTCGGCCCTGACCGAAACAAGCACCCTTCCGTCCTGGGTCTCGTAGGCATTCGGCTTTCCGACGACCGCGATGATAGCCGGGTTGTCTACGGAGATCTCGAGGGTCATGAGCCTTTCCATCGCTGCCCGCTGGAACTCCCCGGCAGTAACGAAGAAAATCCCGGTGGGGTCGCTGATCCGTGCGCGCTGCATGACCGACTGCTCCCCGACACGGGAGCGTTCAGTCAGGGTACCGACGATAAATACCCGGCTGCAGCGTTCCCCTGTTGGGAGGAGTACAAAAGTCGGGCTCTTGTCATCGTTGGCATCCCCTTTGAACTGGTACTTTACTTCGCGGAGCTCGGCGGCAAATACCCTCTTTGCGGGTTCACGCACGAAACGTCGTGCCGACTGCACGAACCCCCCGGTCATGATGACTGCCCCCTTGCCCGGTTCAGGAGTGCAACGACTTCGCCCCGGTCGGCGGGAGCAAAGGAACACTGCTGGGCAATGATGCGTCCCTCAATCTCCCTCCCCCTGCAAGAGAGGTACCGTCCGTTCAGTTTTTCGGCAAGGAAATGGTAGGTAGCCCTGGGTGTGAGGTTCTTCTCGGCCATTTCCTTTGCACCATCGAGCGTAAGCCCGCACAGCGCCTCGGTGGCCTCCCGCGGGACAAGGAGGTCGAGGGCGCGATGGCCATCATCGAGCCAGCCGCGGATACGCAGGTCGTAGGTGAACTCTGCCTGGAGGCCATGGACCGGGCAGATGGAGGTATCAGACAGGACACGGTTGCAGCCCTGCTGCCTGCACCGTTTGATGAGCCCGGACGTCTCGGAGAGGGATGCCAGGACCCCGGTAAAGATACCCGAACCATCAGGGACGACGATTTCGGAGTCGTCCGGGACGACCGTGGCGGTCGTCAGGTTGATGGACGGACGACCATTGAACTCATCCACGAGGGTATAGTATATTGAATAACTCTTGTTGAGGACAAGCTTGTCCCTTCCCTCCTGCCGCCATATAACGAACCGTGCGGTGCCGGACTCATCACCGAGGATGCCTGACTGCAGCATCCTCTCGTGGTTGGGCTCGAACTCCTGGACCACCTTGGCCCGGAGGTTGTGGACGCCTGGTCTAAGCTCTGCCACCCGGGTGATGGGGGGCATCAGGACCTGGTCATGCTCCAGTTCCTTGAGCGACGTGCCGGCATTGAACTTGAGGCTGGGGATGCCACGGAACTCGTCCACGGCAGCCGCCCCGATCCGGTACCAGCGGCCGTCAGAGAGCTGGGGGAGGTTTGACTTCGCCCAGGCTACGAACCTGATTGCCCCTGACCCATCAGCTATGATACCGCTCTGGGCGATTGAGGGGCTGCCAGGTGGGGTAAGTGAGACGACCTTTCCCTCAATGGTGACCCACTCACCGGGAAGAACCTCTGAGATCTTTTTCTCGACGGTCCCGCTGACGGTTGTGACCGGGATGTTATACTCGCGTGCGCACTCGTTCGAAACGGTCCGCTCCGCCTCGGCCGGTGGGACGCCAAACTCCTCGATGAGGCGGCGCAGTTTTGCCTCGATTCTCTGCCTGTCAGCGGTCTGGCCACTGGCAGTGATTTTCTGGGAGATTTTTTCGATAAGGGGTGTATAGTCCATGACGGGATCTCCATACTCCCGTCACCGCGGATACAAGATAAAGCAGGACACCGCGGTGTGAAAGTGTTCACAACAATGCCCGGAGGGATATCTCCCGGTGGCAATGCATGCAGGTATAAGTACCCCGGATGTAAAAATGAAAAGGTATGAGCATCACTGCAGACAGCACGATATTTGACGTTATTCAGGCCAAACCCGAGGCCGCAGACATCCTCTTCCGGTTCGGAATGGGCTGTGTCGGCTGCGCCATCGCCCGCGGCGAAACGATCCGCCAGGCAGCCGAGGCCCATGGTGTCCCACTCGAGGAACTGACGAAGGCGCTCGGCATAACCGGGTAACTCCCTCTTTTCAAAAGAGTCAAAAATCAGGGCGGGGGATCTGCGATCTACTGGGCTTTTTTCTTCTGATATACCGCCTTCAGTTCTGACAGCGACGCCATGGGGTTCTCCCCGAGGTGCCTGGCCACAACCGGGTCATGGACCAGGCTGCAACTGCTGCAGTTCCAGACGGTCCCCCCGTTCGAGCTTGGGACGAAGGACCCGAGTGTCAGGTCGTTGCAGGGATAGAGGGGGCAGTAACAGAAATCGCAGATCTGTCCCTCGTGGTGGCAGGGATAGTACGGGCAGTGCGCCTTTTTCCACTCGGTCCAGTGCCCTCCCCCGATGTTACTGTATACGAAGAGAGAAACCCTTTTGTCAGGATTTTGGGCCCCGTTACGTTCATAGGCAACTCCAGTACCATATCGCACCGCCTCCCTCATGATGCGGTCGATAGGTACCTTCATGTCGGTCTGACCATGACCTGGCCTGCCTTCCGACGCGATGATGACCCCGTCCCACAGGCTCCCTGAGGTTTTCACGCCTGCCTCCCGGAGTGCATCTGACTTTGCCTCGGTGACTGCGATTATCCCGGCGGCAAGTGCTCCAGGTGAGAACAGCTCATGGCAGGTCAATATGATAGTGACGGGCCCCTGCCGGCCATCAGCACTCATTGGGGCGACGTTTATGAAACAAGTGACGCGGTCATACCTGAAGACGCAGAAGCCGGTTAAAGGCAGGGGTGTCACAAGAGAGAAACACAACTCAGGGGATAGTCCCTCTCCTCTCACTCTCTGTTCAGATTCTCTCCACTGGTCAGCCCCCGGGACGTCGGACTGGACAAAATGGCTTGCGAGACAACTGACACGGGCGATTCCGCCTGGGTCTCCGGAACTTATCGCATCGAAGGACCCCCTGATAAAAAGAGAAGACCCGGTTGTATAATACCTCATGTAACCGTGTAGCGGACCCGGTCCTTCAATTCCTGCTGTTTACCTGCATTCCAGCCTGACACTTCCTGGAGGTACCCCGTTACACGGCTGATCTGGGCGACATCATGCGAACCGCATTCGGGACAAACGGCGTTGCTACACAGTGGGCAGTACTCCACCCCTGCGGAAACGTCGTGGGAGCAGTGACAGTGGTCAAGCGGGCACATGATGACGAGCCGGGTCTCACCGCAGTTCGGACAGGGTGACTGGTCGACCACGAGGTGGCAGGTGTGACACTTGTATCTCCGCTCATCAACAGGGATATCTTCAAGGGATGCGAATTTCTGAGCAAGAGTCTTCTGTTCCTCGGTCCAGTGCATACAACACCATTCGCGATCTGCTTATTAAAAGGTCACGATGGAAACAGAGGAGACCGGACCACCATCTGCCTCAGTCGACTCATAGGGCTCATCACCGGTCAGATCGAGGGTCTCATCACCGGCAGGTGGCGGCATAGTCCCTGGCAGCCTGGACAGGGTCTGCAGCCTCGTATATGGCTCTGCCAACGATAATACCATCGACAAGCCCTGCGACCGTTCGTGCGTCCCCTCCCTGGGCACCCACGCCTGGAGACAGGATCCTTTTCCTCCCTACAATCCCACGAAGGGCTGCCACATGCTCCGGCCGTGTCGCCGGCGCTATGATCCCGTCCGCTCCTGAACTGATGCAGATCGCGGCAAGCCTTCCCGGGGTGTCCCCTGTAAAGAACTGAGCCGCACCCGGGTGGCTCATCTCTGCGACGACATACACCTCCCCGCCATACTCCCGGGCGGTCGAAACGCAGGCATCGACCGAGTCATCCCCGACGAACCCGTGGCAGATCACCGCATGAAACCCCGCAAGGAAGACCCTTTCGGTGATGAGCCTGGTGGTATTGGGAATATCGGCGACCTTGAAGTCCGCAATGAGAGGAAGCCCGAAACCGGCCAGGTCTTTCACAACCCCTAGTCCTTCAGCAAGCACAAGCGGGTATCCGACCTTGATGGCCTGGATGTGCGGGGCGACTTTCAGAGCGATCCCACGGGCCAGGTCTCCGTCAAGGACGTCGAGTGCGAGTATCAGCTCCGGCATGACAGGCGCTCCAGGACTGCCGCGGTGAGGAGCGGCAGGTTGATGGTCGCATCACCGTACACGGTCACGGTCTGTGCCTCCTCGGTAACCTTACCCCATGAACGCGCCTCGTCAAGCGTTGCACCCGACAGCCCGCCGAGGTCCGGGCGGTCGCCGGTCAGCTGGACGGCATAATCGAAACCCTTTGGTGTCATGAGCATGCTCTGGAGGATGAAGTTCTTTGGGACGCCGCCACCGACAAGGACCGCCCCTGCCTTCTCGGCGCCATAGCAACGGTCGATGATCTCCTGCATGTCGCGAAACGCGTCGATGGGTATC
>CASGHA010000118.1 GCA_949319355.1 uncultured Methanospirillaceae archaeon
ACGCTTTTTCAGTCAGCCCCAGGGGCCCGGCAAGTGACATAACCGTGCTTCGGCCCTGGAAGTGGGGGTCGCGGATGGTCTCCTCAACAAGGAGAACTCCTCCAGGTTTCAACGCCCTGCAGAGCTCACGCATGGCCGCCTCCCTGTCCGGGACCTCCCCGAGGACGGTGATGAGGACCACCCGGTCAAATGCGCTGCTTTCCAGTTTTCCTTCCCCGAGTCCTGCCTGGAGGAACGTAATGTTCCCAAGGTCTTCACGACCTGCCTTTTTCCTGACTTCATCGAGCATCCCATCCTGGAGGTCCATGGCAGTGACATGCCCGGTGGTACCCACCTCCCGTGCCATGGGAATGGTAAGCCGTCCAGGGCCGCAGCCTGCATCAAGGACGCTCATTCCCTGAGTAAGGCCGAGGTACCGGAGCGTCTGTTTCGTCCGGGAACTCATGCCCCCCGAAAACGGGGTGTCCAGGGACCATTTCATCCAGACGGGACACGGAAGCGAGAACCGGCGTGATATGAGCATCCATGCCAGGAAAAGGATGACAAGGACGAGGATGGCCAGGAGGAGAGCGAAAAGGAAGTTCATTTCGCGGTACTATCCGTGATCACTGGACAAAAAGCATTCTACGTTTTCTTCGCCGGCTGACTGCCTGTCTCCCGCAGGTCCAGGGAAAAAGGAAGGTGATTCAAGTGCTGTTCCTTCTGCAGGACCCCTGGGGGATCCTCATGACAAACCTGGCTCCTTTCCCGGGGTAACCCTCTTCGTGGATCGTTATTCCCGTGATGGCCAGGATCTCCCGGGAAAGGAAAAGTCCAAGACCGGTGTACTTCCCATATCCCCGTTCGAAAATCCGCTCCTTTTCCTCACCAGCGATGCCGGTGCCGTTGTCTTCGCAGACGATTGAATGGTTTTCAAGGGAGAACCTGACATGAGAAACCGGCCCACCGTATCGTACTGCGTTGTCGATAAGGTTGTAGAAGACCCGCTCGATGAGGGGGTCTGCGAACAGCTCGGGGCCCTCGGGGACGGAATTGACAAAGGTCACCTTATCCGACTTCACCTGTTCCATCGCGGAATCTATGAGTCCATGACAGTCCTGCCATGTGGGAGCATGAACCCCGATCTCCTCGTATTCCCTCGTCATCCGGACCATCTCGTTGATCTGATGTAACGCGGTGTCTATCTTCTGGATGCAGGACAGGGAACAGGCTTCGGTATGCATCTCCCTGAGGACCTCGAGGTATCCCTGCATCAGGGTTATCTTGTTGTTGATATCATGCAGGGTAATCCCGTTTAACAGGTTGAGCTTTTTGTTTGCTTCATGGAGCGCCTGTTCGATTCGCTTTCGCTCAGATATGTCCCGCATGATGAGTACCCACCTGTACGGACGGCCTTCCTGGTCCCTGATGAAATCGGCATTAACTTCTGTCGTGAAGACGGTCCCGTTGGCATGGATCATCCGGTATTCGCCGGGTCTTGTCGCTCCTCCTTCAGCCCTCCGCCTGAGTGCCTCCCCGGCCCGCTGCCTGTCCTCCGGGGCGATAAATTCGATGATATGCCTGCCGGTGACCTCCTCCTCGTTTTCGTACCCGAAAATCCGGAGGGCTGCCGGGGAAACCATGCGGACGATGCCTTCACGGTCTGTAATAGTGATGTCATCAGGTGAAGCGTGCAGGATGGAGCGGTACAGGGCTTCGCTCTCCCTCAGGGCAATTTCTGTCTTCCTGCGGTCTGAAATATCGATTCCTATGCCGGTTACGTATGGTTCTCCGTCGAGAATAATCCGTACGGCGGTAAAATACATCGGGATGAGCTGACCCGACCGGGTTTTGATCGTACCTTCCGCCTCAGCAAAACCGTCCTGAAATACCCGTTCGATGCTTGTCCTTATTTTTTCCAAATCGGCAGGGTTATGGCGGAACCAGTCAGACACATCAAACTCATCGAGTTCCTGGGCGGAATATCCCGTCATGGTCTCGTGTGCCTTGTTCCACCGGACGAGCCGTCCCTCCTTGTTGTACATATAGAGAAGGCCAGGGACGGTGTCTAGTACGGCATCGGTAAAGATCCTTTCCTGGGCCTGTCCTTTTTCAGCGAGTTTTCGTTCGGTGATATCCATCAGGACTCCGGAAAACACGGTTTCTGTTCCATGGGTAACCGGCGCTGAAAGGCCCTGGAACCAGATGACCTCTCCTGAGTCCTTTAAAAACCGTCCTTCATATTTCCATGGCTGGCCCGTCCTGACGGCTTCTGTTATGGACTCCATGAACTCCTTATGGTCATCCGGGTGGATGTGCCGGCTGAAATCATCGAAAAATCCCTCAATCCCTGTATGAATGCCAAAAAGGGCAGGTCCACGACTGTTTATATAATATAGCCCCTGCGACCCGTCCGGCCTGGCATAGTACTGGTATACGACCCCCGGCACCATGTTTGTTATCTCCTCGAGCTGTTGTTGTTTCGCAACGATTTGCTGTTGGGCGGCAGCCAGTTCTTCAAGCTGGCTTCGCAGTTCCTCCTCGGTGGCCGCAAGTTCCTCATTCCGGGACCTGAGTTTTTCTTCCAGGAGGTTACGTTCCGTGATATCGAGAGCCGTGAAGGTCACACCATGGGCATGGTTGGAAGGATCAATCGGGGTTGAACTTAGCAGAATATCACGTATTACACCGTCCTTCCGTCTCCAACGCGTTTCTATGGTACCAGTTCCGTGCTTCCTTATGGCCTCGTATTTTTCACGCCCGACCCGTTCGAATTCATCATCATCGGGATACAGGACCCGTGCACTTTTTCCGATGAGATCCCCGGAATCATACCCGGTGATTTCACACATTGTCCTGTTAACATTGAGGATCTGCCGGTCGGACACCACTCCGATACCCACGGGTGCCGCCCTGAAAACGCTGGAAAGGGAGGATTCGCTTTCCTGGAGGCGTTGTTCCTTTTCTGCAAGCAGGTTGAACTGATCGCGGAGTTCCTCTTCGGATGCCGCGATCTGCTCGTAGGCTGCCATCAGCTCTTCATGGGTCCTCCGGCTTTCGGTAATGTCCATGGCAATGTGGATGACCTTTTCAAGGTTCCCGGCATCATCACAGACAGGAGTACAAGTCACTGAATAATGTCCATTAAAGGCCTGAATCTCAATTTCTGCAGTTTCTATTGTTCCTTCCCGTTTTAATTGTTCGAAGGGGCACCGGTCTGGAGGGTGGTCCATGCCCGGCCCGTGAAATATCTCGTAACAGGCCTTTCCCCTGATCTGGTCAAGCGACATGCCTGTGATCCGGAGGGTTGCATCATTGGCATCTATCACATGGTTTTTGGAATCAAGGACGATGGCCGGGTGGCCTATGGCGCGGAATATGGCCTCCCAGTCCTTTTTTGCATGGAGCATCCCTTCTTCGGCTTTTTTGAACTCGGTAATGTCGCGTATTGACTCGATGGCGCCGACGATGGTTCCCTGAGGGTCATAAAGCGGGCTTGCCTTGCCAAGGAGTACCAGTGGTTGCCCTCTGGGCCTCGGTAGAGTGGTGTCTGCGATCAGGGCGTCCTTTTCACGAAGGATATGCGTATAATTTGCCGAGATAGCTTCATCCGGTTCAAAAATCAGGTCGATAAGAATAGGACGGCGTATGCCGTAGAAGGGGATTGCATACTCATAATTCCCCTTTCCAATCATGGCCGATGCAGGCATGCCGGTCATTTCCTCGATGGCCCTGTTCCATGCTATGATGGTACCTGCTTCGTCTATGGCGAATGTCGCGTCAGGCAGGAAATTGATGATGTCTGCGAGGCGTTTCTCGGTCTCACTCCGTTGCAGTTCTGCCTTACGCCTGGAAACAGCCTGCTGGACCTTGTGGGAGAGCTCGGCAAACTGGGCTGTGGGGTCTCCTCCCTTCTGGAGATAGAAGTCAGCACCATTGTTGATGGCATCGATTACAATGTCCTCCCGTCCCCGCCCGGTAAACAGGATGAACGGTAAATCACCGTATTCCTTTCTGACTGCCTTTAAAAAACCTATTCCGTCCAGATCCGGCATCTGATAATCCGAAATGACCGCGTCAAACTGCTGAACCGCCATGAATGAAAGGGCCTCCTTTGCAGAAACTGCCGTTACAACCCTGAATTTTCCCGTCCGTTCGAGAAATATCCGGGTAATCCGCAGGAGGACCTCCTCGTCATCAACGTAGAGTACTGAAATCACGGGTCAACACTTAATGCATCAAACTCTTTCTCTCCAGCATAAAACAGTAATTGAACAGGTAACTCATGGAATAATCTCCCTGGAAGAGGTGGGACAGACCTGGATGAACAGGTCGTTGTGGGGTTATGTGAACCAGGAGTTGAAAAAAGGTGTTATCGGGCCGTTTTCAACGGTGGGAATGTCCCGGTGACCTTTTTCATCATGGTGACGACCGTTGAGATCGTCGGTTCGGGTCCCACGCTTTGTCTGTAGTCCGTGTTTTTTTGTGGGAGCAACCGGGTTTCTTCATGTTGCTGAACTGTTGGCACCTGGCTGAACTTCCTTGATGCAAATTCGTCGGGTTTCATGGTCGTACCTGTTTTGGCACCTGTGCCGGGAGAATTTCCTCCTGTAAAAGCCGGTCTCGCTATTTTTTCAGTCTTCTTCTGGGCGGTCGACATAAATCTCGTCAGGTTGACATCGAACCAGATGATGTCCCCGCATGTTGTATTATTCCTGTAGAGCCGGTACTGAAGCGTGTAATGGTCCTCGCGGATGTCCGGGGCGGTTACCCAGAAGCTGAAGGTGTAGGGCTGGTACTCGCAGGTGTTGTTCCGCATCCAGATGGGTGTGTTACTGAACTGTTTTGCCGGTTCGTTCCATGGCCATAATGCCGTTGTGTTGTTCCAGCACTGCCCACAGTCATTCACAAGGGTTACATTGACCAGGTACTTCTGGCCGATAAACATCGTTTCATTCGCTGTTATGTTCATAACCGTGAAATTGCAGCAGTCGCCCAGCGGTGGGAGCGGAGGGAGGTCGGGGGTCGGGATGACCGGCGGGGTCCATACGGTCGTCGGTGTCTCGAGTGGGGTCATCGTGACCGTCGGGGTTGTGGTTTCGACGGGCGTGACGGTAGGACATGGTCCGGTAACCTCTTCCTCGACATGGCCGTCACAGTATTCCCTGTATATAGTCCAGCCTTGTGGTCCGCAGTCCTCCCAGGTCTTCTTGCACTCATTGCAGTACTGACCGGTGTCGATGTCCATGACATTGATAGGATCTTCTATCGTGCAGACCTGGTGAATCCGGCAGTTCCGGCATTCGGTGTAGCAGGACGGCGCCTCGGGAGCGTTTTGTGTAGGTTTCGGTGTCGGGGTGGTCTGGTAGGAGAGCGGCAGGTAGTCCTTGTCTGTTGAAGATCCTCCGGGCAGGGTGTAGGGGTTTGTGAAGAATTTGGTTGTGGGATTCACAGGATTTGTTTCTGACCATCCTTTTGACCCATCCCGTGCACCCCAGTAATTTCCTCCTGTGTAGGGACCACCGACGATGTTCCTTCCTGTTGTCTGGGTGACGTTCCAGACATTGCCCGTGTTGGTACCGATAAACCTGACGGCGTTGCCGGAGCTGTTCGCAAAGTAATTGTTATAGATCAGGTTCTGGTCTGAACCATTCGAGAGCCCGAGTACATAGTAATCACGTCCACTGTATGCATGGGAGGTCTTGGGAGTGATGATGTTGGATGTAATGGTGTTTTTTGATGAGCGTTCCAGGTACAGGCCATAATTCTCGTAGTTAAAAATATCGTTTACGGTATTATTGTCGACAAGGTTCCGGTCCGACGATATCAGCCTTATCCCGAATGCGGGGGCAGTTTCAGGGTCTACATCGTTGACGATATTGTTTTTGATGTACCCGCCGTCCACGTCCTCGAACGTGATTCCTGACGGATAAAAGGCGTAGACCTTATTTATGTTGTTATTCCAGACGAGAGCCCCTTCCGAGTCGTTAACCCGGATGCCATCGGCATATCCGAGATAGTTGTGGGTCCTCAAATACTGTGCTCTCTCTTGGGAAGACCCCCCATACTCGATATGGTCATAATAATTTGCAAGGACACTGTCGATATCGTTTGAGGTCACCGTCGTCCGGTTCGAGCCAGCAACGAGGATCCCATAGCTCTCCCTGTTCCCATATGTCCAGTGGTGGGAGTCAGCTCCCGCACTGGTATCGAGCCTGCCGATGGTGGCTATGGTGTTACCATGGATATGGTTATTGTCGACATAGTCGTCGGGGACCGTGCCAGTTCCATAGTCTGAGTCCAGGAGCCCGATCCCGACTGAAGTACCGTTACCATAGATATTTGTGAGGGTATTGTTATAGATAGTGTGATTTCTCACGCCTTTTTCGATGATACCAAAGGAATTCTTTCCTTTCTCAATGACAGGATCACCGAGCGTCTTCAGGGTGTTGTTGTAGACTGACCCTTCGAACGAGCCGGTGACGTTGATACCATAGATATTCGTTCCCTTGAGGTTCGAAAGGGAGTTGTTCCTGATCGTGAGGTTGTGGGAGTCAGTAAAGCCGATACCGGTGACAACTGGCTGGTCCCAGTTCCCGATATTGATGAATGAGGAGTTCACCGCTTCAACCCAGTCGGAGTCCTGGACAAGGATCCCGGCCTGGTCCATATTGGTGATCTTCGCGTCGGATATCGAGACGAGATTGGAATCACTAACCTTGATCCCGACATTTCCCTTGTCGATTGCGACATTGTCGAGGACTGCACCGTTCACGTTATCGAGGAATATCCCGGTCGCCCAGTTGGTCAGCTTGATGTCGAGGATCTTGAGGCCGGTCACTCCCTGGGCCCAGATGCCGTAGAGATTGTTATTGGCGTTTTTTCCGTCCAGAGTATACTGTGAGCCGTCACTGTACGGGTTTCCGGTAAGGGTCACACCATTGCCGGTAATCTTGATACCG
>CASGHA010000119.1 GCA_949319355.1 uncultured Methanospirillaceae archaeon
CGGGAGAATATCGGGAAGGCAGGCGTCCTCCTCTCTGAAACGAAATGAGAGCCGTTGATCCCCTCCAGGTACGGCTCGGTTTCACCGAGTTTCCTCCCCGGTACACCTGTGACGGGGGAAACGTCTCGCCTGAGATCAGGACCGGTGACCTCCACCCCGGTGCAGAGAGCATAGCCGTCATTACGGTCAACCCTTTTGAAACAGGGTGTTCATTCTGCCCATGGGTCATATGGGACCTCCCTCCCTCTCAAGTCATACCCCCGGGGTTTCCGCGGGACCCGGTTACGGTCGTACCGGCACGGTCGGTCCAGGGAACAAACGACTACGGTGAAACCGGGTACCACGGCCCCTGTCCGCCGCCTGGAGCGACCCACCGGTACCTCTTCAGGGTGTATGTGCTCGATACGAGGCCGGACCTTGCACCTGGCAGCGATAAGCACGCCCTCATCGCTGCCATGAGGGGGCATGTCCTCCAGTACGGTGATACCGTGGCAATGTATTATCGCCCGTGAGGGGGGTTAAGGGTGCATTCATAAGCGAACCGCGCCTACCACTCTACACATGTCACGCGTCAGTGAAAAGCACCCTCTCCTGAAAGGGGTTCTTCTGCCCGTTCTCCTTGCCGCGGTTGTCCTCGGTGCCGCGGCGATTGCCGGCTGCGCCAGCACCACCGCCGGTGGAGCGGCCAAGGCAGGGGATACCGTAAACGTAACCTATACCGGGTACCTTGACAACGGCCAGATATTCGACAGCAACGTCGGGAAGGCTCCCCTGACATTCAAACTCGGTGAAGGCTCGATGATCAAGGGATTTGACCAGGGCATTACGGGAATGAATGCCGGAGAGACCAAGAACCTCACGATACCTGCTGAACTGGGATATGCCTACCACCCCGAGCTGGTCCAGGACATGGAACGGATCGGCGGCCTGGAAGAGATGAACCTCACTCCGGGAGACATCATCAGGTTCACCCGGCCTGACGGGAGCCCGGGCTCGGTTAAAGTCGTGAAAGTGAACCAGAGCTGGGTGACCATCGATGAAAACCACCCGCTGGCCGGGCAGACGCTGCACTTTACCGTCACGCTCGACCAGATCATCAGAATCTAATTTTTTTTCCCGGATCGATACCCTTATCGCAGGCGGGCGGTTATATCAGCCTGTCAGAACATCAGAGGTGCCCATGAGATCCTGCTGTTTCATTTTCATTGCCGGGGTCCTCCTGCTGTCCTTAACCGTTGCAGTTCCGGTGGCGGCGGCTATCCAGGCAAACGGGACGATATCCGTCGTGTCTCAGGGATGGGTACCTGCCGGCGGGGCAACCGTATCCATCGACGGGGTACCTGCGGGTACCATACCCCCTGCCCTGACCGTCACGGTCCCGGCCGGGACCCACATGGTTTCGGCCTCGGGTCAAGGCTCGACGACCTGGACAAAACGGGTCATCGTCCGGAAAGGTTCCACCATAAAAATCGTCCCGGCCCTGGAGCCCGGATTTGGAACCGTATCAGTGGTTTCCGACCCTCCCGGGGCAGACCTGTATCTTGACGGGGCCAAGACCGGGAGCACGCCATGGAACTCATCGGGTGTCGCGAAAGGTTCCCATCTCCTCTTGCTCCGTATGCCCGGGTACCAGGACGCCACGCGGTATTTCATCCTGAAACCACCCCGGGACATAACCGTCTCCATCAAGCTTCGTGAGGTCCCTCCACCAACCCCGACGCCGACCCGTACTCCCAGTCCGGCCGAATCAGGACTCGGGAGCCTTGTTATCCGGACACCTGAAGACGGGTACGAAATAAGCCTGAGGTCACTCTTTTATGACCGTTCGATGCCGATCCTCGACGGTAAATGGCACTACCAGGTCGGGAGGACTCCGGCATACTGGATGGACGCTGTGCCCCAGGGGACGTATGACCTCATCGTTACCGCTCCCGGGAACCTGAGCCAGGTCGTATGGAGCGGGACCGCGGTCGTCAGGGCAGGCGGGGAAACCGTCATCGACACGTCCCGTTCATCCGGGAACTGCCCGTGGGGACTGTGGCCCTGCCTGTAAGGTCTTTTTTCTTTAAAAACCGTCCCTTAATGGACAGAAAATAAAAAAGGGAAAAGTCGGTTTAGTTCTTTTTCAGGGACGGCATGATTGATTTCAAAAAGCGGGTTATCGGGACCATCTTCCCGCTCTTTACCTCGACCTTCTTCTCCCACGACGGGTAACCGGCAAGCGTCAGGTTGACTACATGGGTGCCAACCGATAAGCCCTTGACGGTAAGCGGACTTATTCCCTCGTTCTTTCCATCAATGGTAACCGTTGCTCCTGAAGGTATGGTCGTGACGCGGATGCTGCCGGTGTGGACGATCTCGGGAGTGAGGATGATCTTGCCGCTGTTGGTCACCTTTCCTTTCTTCACCTGGAGGGTCTTTTTCCAGGCTTAATACCCGGTCTTTTCGAGTCTGACTGTCTCCGCACGCGGAGAAAGCCCGCTCAGGAGGAGCGGGGTCTCTCCTTTTTTCTCGGTGCCAACGTATACGACAGCCCCTTTGGGGATCGACACCAGTCTCAGGGACCCGGAGCTGGTGTTCGATACCGCCAGGCCGGAAGTGGCATGGGTGTCCCTCGCAGGGATAATCGTGGTCGGAACGGGCAGGAGCGAGGATTCCTCGCTTCCCTGGGTAATATTGGTCCATGCCCCGGCAGTTTGGGGCTTACCATTCCGGACCTGCGCAATTTTCAGGTCTTCTGCAGATCCTGTTCCACCATCGGTTGCATAAAGCACGGGGTAAAAGACCATGGTATTATACAGCATTCTCGGCATCCCGTTCTGGTCACTCCCGAACAGGATGGGGTAGCCTGTGTAGGACAGGGGTTCATTCTGCCAGCCGGAGGCCGTCCTTGCATGGTAGGTGATAATCCCGGAAGTCCAGTCAGTTGTGATGACATGGAGCGTCCCGGACTTGTCAAACTGGACCATATCTGCGTAACTGAAGCCTGACGGTTCGTCATGCCAGCCCGAGCCGTCACGGTAGGCATAATGGAGGCTCCCGTCGGTGTAGTCGCTGTAGGCAGTCCGGGTAATCCCCGATGCATCCACCACGAGCCCGTAGGCATACCCCGAAAACGGCGTTGTTTCGGTGTGCCATCCGGAGGCGTCCTTCCAGGCATACTTGAGCGCCCCTGAATACCCGTCGCCATAGAGGAGGGCGGGGTCACCTGTTGGCGAACAGGTGAAGGTGTTCAGGTAACCAGCGGTATCGATGGTCTCGTTGTGCCAGCCGGAGGCGTCCTTCCATGCAAATCCTAACGGCGGGACATCCGGCGTCCTTTTGGAGGAAATGCTGATGCTCGGGTCATCAACCGTTGATACCACACCGCTGTTCGCCCCGTCCGGGTTCAGCTGTTCTCCCGGAGGCGCCTCCTTTACCATGATTT
>CASGHA010000120.1 GCA_949319355.1 uncultured Methanospirillaceae archaeon
CCACCACCTTTATCCTCGTTCTGTCACACAGGTACAGAGAGAAAAAGGGCTGTGATAACATCCCAGGAGGGCCCCATGTACTCGGTCCTGTATGTCGATGACGAACCCGCGCTTCTCACCGTAGCCAAGCTCTTTCTTGAAAGGACAGGAGAGTTCAAGGTTGAACCAAGGACATCGGCTGTAGCCGCCCTCGCCTACCTTGCAGGCCACCCCTGCGACGCGGTCATATCAGACTACCAGATGCCTGATCTTGATGGAATAGCGTTCCTGAAGGCCGTCAGGCAGCGCCACGCGGACCTCCCGTTTATCATCACGACCGGCAGGGGGTGCGAAGCCGTCGTCATCGAGGCCATCAACAACGGGGCTGACTTCTATATCCAGAAGGGTGGTGACCCGGCCCTGCAATATGCGGAGATCGCTAAAAAAACCGAGCAGGCGATATCCCGGAGACGTGTCGAGCAGGCACTCCGGGAAACCCGTCACGACCTTGACCAGAAAGAGCAGTACCTGAGGACGATATTCAATACGGTCAGGGCCGGGATCGTCATCGTTGATGCCGCGACCCACGAGGTCGTGGACGTAAACCCTGCCGCACTAGGGATGTACGGCGGAAAGAGAGAGGAAATCGTCGGAAAAAAATGCCACACCCTCCTCTGTCCCTCGACTGAGGGGACATGTCCGGTAACCGACCTGAAACAGGACGTGTCCAACAGCGAACAGGTCCTTATAACCGCATCCGGGGAACGGATGGCCATCATCAGGGATGCGGTCCCCATAACCCTGCTTGGACGGCCCTGCGTCCTTGAGACATTCATCGACAATTCCGACCGGAAAAAGGCTGAAGAGGCGCACCTTGAATCTGAACAGCGCCTTATGGACATCATCGCCTTCCTCCCGGAACCAACTTTTGCCATCGACCGGTATGGCCGGGTCATCGCCTGGAACCGGGCAGTTGAAATGTTGACCGGGGTCCCGTCCGTCGACATGATCGGCAGGGGGAACCATGAGTACGCCCTTCCCCTCTATGAGACCCGGCGGCCGGTCCTTATTGACCTGGTGGACAAGACGGACGAGGTTATCGCGACATACTACCCGGAGTTCAGGCGTGAAGGAGACTCGCTCGTCGTGGAAACCGACCTCGTGAGGGCACGCGGTGGCAGCATAACCGTGCTCGTGAAGGCCTGTCCTTTGCGGGACATCCGCGGCGAGGTGACCGGGGCCATCGAGTCATTGCGGGACATTTCCCGCGACAAAGCGGCTGAAAAGGCGCTTCTCGCAAGCGAGAAAAAATACCGTGACCTTGCAGACCTCCTCCCCCAGGCGGTCTTTGAACTTGACCTCGATCTCAGGATAACCTTTGCGAATAAGGTGGCGCTCTCGACCTTCGACCTGAACGAAGCGGACCTCAGGCAGGGCGTGAACGCGCTGACCTTCATAGACCCGTCCCAGCATGCCAAGGTGAGGGAGGTCGCAACCAGGATCCGCGAAGGATCGCCCCATGTGTCTCAGGAATACCTTGCAATTGGAAAAGAAGGCAGGTCCTTTCCTGTGGTCATCTACTCTTCCCCTGTGTTCCGGGACGGAGTGATGAACGGGTACAGGGGAATACTCATCGACATATCTGAGCGGAAAAAGATGGAGCACGGGCTGCGGGAGAGCGAGAAAATGTTCCGTACCGTCTTCGAACACAGCCCGTACCCCATTGCCATCAACTCCTACCCCGAGGGTGAGTTCCTGATGGTCAATGCGGCCTTCCTGAACGCGAGCGGGTATACCGGCGAGGAGGTCACCGGTAAAAACCCGGTCGGGCTCGGGATGATGTCGCTCATCGACTCGGGCAAACTCTTCTCCAGGATGGCGCTTGCCGGGAGGATCGAAGGCCTTCCCATAACCCTTACCGTCAAGGAAAAGAAGCGTGTGGAAGTTATTTTTTCGAGCATCCCGGTGACCATTGACAACCGTCCGGCCGTTATCAGCATTGCAGCCGAGGTCACGAAGCTCAAGAAGATTGAAAAGGACGTCCTGCAAAAGAACGAGGCGCTCCGTGCCGCGTACCAGGAACTGAGCGCGACCGAGGAGAAGCTGCGCCAGAACTTTGAGGAACTGAGCCGCCAGGAGAAGAACCTCCGGGAAAGCGAGGAAAAGTTCCGGGCCCTGGTCGAGACATCGCTTGAGGGCGTCCTGATTACTGACTATTCCGGGAAGATCCTCTTTGTGAACCAGGCCGCAGGGCGGATAGTGGACGTCGCCGACTACAAGGCCCTCGTCGGAAAGGAAAGCGTCTTCAGGTTCATCGCACAGGATTCCCGCCCTGACGTGCTCCGTGACCTGGAGGGGGTTGCAAACGGCAAGGACGCATACCTCGTCCGGTACAAAATCATCAGTGCCACGGGGCGGGAACTCTGGATTGAGTGCATCGGAAAGAGCATCCAGTTCCAGGACATCAGGGCGGTCATCATCTCGATGCGTGACATAACGGAACGCCGCGATGCCGAAGAGCGGATTCTCGAGTCTGAAAACAAGTTCTCGACGGTTTACATGAGCAACCCCGTCTCGCAAACGCTTGTTTCAGCCACGGACGGCCGGTTTGCCGATGTCAACGATGCATTCGTCCGGAGTAGCGGCTACTCCCGGGAGGATGTCATCGGCAGGACGGCCGATGAACTGGAAATGTTCCCGAATCCTGGTGAACGGCAGCAGATGGTGGACACCCTCCGCGAAAAGAAGCATATCCAGGGTATGGAGGTCGCCTGTCGTGTCCGGGGTGGTGAAATCAAGGCGTGTCTCGTCTCATCGAGCATGATCGTACTTGGGGAGAAACCCTTCATCCTTTCGACCGTCGAGGACATTAGCGAGCGGAAAAAGACCGAGGACGCTCTCAAGATGGCTAACCGGCAGCTGAACCTGCTCAGTGGCATCACCCGCCATGACATCCTCAACAAGACCCTGATGGTGCTCGGCTTCCTGGCGATAGCCCGTTCAAAAAGCAGCGACCCGGCCCTCGACGAGTACTTCGAACGGATGGATGAGGCCACGAAGGCCATCCAGACCCATATCGAGTTCACCAGGGTCTACAAGGACCTTGGCACGAACAAGCCCCAGTGGCTCGTACTTGGTGACGTCATGCCCGCCAGCCATGTGCCACCGTCCGTGACATTTACCGCCAGCGTGGATGGTGTCTCGGTCTTTGCCGATCCCATGCTTGAAAAGGTCTTCTTCAACCTCCTCGACAACTCGGTCCGGCACGGCGAAGGCGTGACGAGGATTTCAGTCACGTCACACGAATCTGAAGAAGGTCTCACGGTCGTCTGGGAGGATGACGGGGTCGGGATCGGAGATACAGAAAAAGAACGTATTTTCGATGCACATTACGGAAAAAATACGGGTCTTGGCATGTTCCTGGCACGCGAGATCCTCTCCCTGACCGGCATAACGATCCGGGAGACCGGTATACTTGGGAAAGGGGCACGCTTCGAGATCCTGGCCCCAAAAGGAGCATTCAGGACCTCTGAAACAGGTCAGGCACCGGCCAGTGGGAGCCTGTAGAAAAAACCAGGGCCTTGTGCCTGCCTGCCGGTCAGTACCCCACCGGCTTCCGGCCCCCGTGTCGTCCTGGTAAAAAAGGGCCCTGGCCCTCTCTGTCACCAGGCCCGCGTACCTCCTGGCTGACATAACAGAACGGGTCCTGTCCCAGGAAGTCTCCTGTGAGGACCTGTGCCCTGACCCTGCACCCCCCGCCGCAGAGGCCATAGTGCGTACAATCCCTGCAGGTTCCGCCGACCACCCCGGCATGCGTCCTGAAACGCCTAAGGACAGGGTTCGTCTCATCATTCCACAGTTCTGAAAACGGTCGCTCCCTTACATTTCCGACATGGAAAGAGGGGGACCTCGCGAACTGGCACGGGTACACGTTGCCACGGGGATCGATGTCGGCAACACGGTCACCGGCGCTGCAGCCCCCTTTCTGGGACACCACGAGGGTACGGGCGTCGGCGAGGTCCGGTGACCCGTCCCGCTCCATCGATGCGAGAAGGTGGACACAGTCCTGGGGGGCGTCCACGGTCAGGAACTCCATTTCACCCGGTCCGGTCTCCCTGGCCTTTTCATAGAGGAGGTCCAGTGCCGCCATAACCTCGGATGGTCCGAGCTGGAGCCTCTCGTAGACCCCGCGTCCCCGCCCGGAGGGGACGAGCCAGTACAGGCAGAACCGCGACGCCCCGAGGTCCCGGGCGAGGTCAACGAGATCCCCCAGTTCCTGGTGGTTCTCCCGGGTGAGGGTGACTCTCACCCCGCACCTGACACCGGCGTTACGACAGTGGCCGAATGCGGCCGTGGCCCGTTCAAAGGACCCGGGTGTGTCGCGGAACGCGTCATGGGTTGCAGGCGTGCTCCCGTCGAGCGAAATCCCGGAGTACCCTATCCCGGTCTCCCTGATCCGCCGGGCGGTTTCCGGCGTGATAAGAGTGCCGTTCGTGCTCAGGGCGGTCATCATCCCCAGGGACCGGGCGTGGCCGGCCAGCTGGAAGAGGTCCTCCCGCATGAGCGGCTCTCCCCCTGTGAAGAGGATGAGCGGTACGCCCATCGCGGCAAGGTCGCTTATCATGGCGGTGGCTTCGGCCGTGGTCAGCTCGGGACCCGCCGGCTCTCCAGGCCCGGACTGGCCGTAGCAGTGCCGGCAGGACAGGTTGCACCGGTCCGTGACGTTCCAGAACACGACAGGCCGTCTCATTTCCATGAAGGCAAGCATCCTGCCCGGCACCCCGGACGCAGGTCTGCCACGGTGTTTCATGGCTGAACTTACCGTCCCATGCCCATGGAGGCACTGGGTGATCCTGTTCATGCGGGGCCGCCCCCGTTCTCCCCGACCCGCACGTTCGGGACCCGCTTGAACTCCCCGGTACTGAAGAGGACAAGGTATTCGCCGATGCCAGTCTCTGCCGAGAGTGCCCGGACCTCGTCAAGGACCGCCCCGCGGGTCCTCCCGTGGTGCACCGTGTACACCGTGTACTCCCATCTTCCCGGGACAGGTTTTCTGCCGTAACAGTGGGTGACGACGGGAGAGGCTGCAAGGAGGGGCACATTGGCCTCCTCGCGTGCTCCGGACGGCCTCCACGCGACGAGTGCATTTGCTTCTATCCCTGCAAGCCGCTGGTTGATGCGTGCCCTCACCTTTCTGATCAGGCCCGTGTCCTTCAGGTGTCCTATCCGTCCGATGACCTCCTCCTCTGACAGGCCCAGGCGCCTGCCAACCTCGCGGTACGGCTGTTCTACGAGAGGGATCCCCTCTTCGAGGACTACGAGGAGCTCCCGGTCAGTCCTGTCCATGGCCCTCCCTCCCCTTTCCTACCGCATGGAACGGAAACCTCACGTCAATCTTCAGCCGTTCGACCGTCGGGAGGTCGAGGAGGTCACCGGGGGTTGTCCCCGTCCGTCCCGCGATCTCATGGAGGACCCGCCCGACCTCCCTGTCGTCCTTCCCGCATATCGTGAACCAGAGGCAGTAATGGTGGTCGCGCCGGAAGTTATGGGATACTTCCGGGTAACCGCTGACGATTGTCGCAACCTCTTCCACCCTCTCATCAGGGAGATGCATGGCGACCAGCGTCGCGGAACCGATACCCATCCTGCTGGACTCGAGGACCGGGGATATGCCGCGGAGCACCCCGGCGTCTGTCAGCCGTTTCAGCCTGACGAGGAGGTCATGCTCGGAGATCCCGGTCCTCTGTGCAATTTCCTGGAAGGGGCGTGGCACCAGAGGAAAATCGTCCTGGAGGGCGTCAAGGATGGAGAGGTCCGTCCGGTCCGGGAAGGAGTGTCCCGTCACCCGGTCACACCTCCCGGCTCGTATGGGCAGAACGGGTCCTCTGTGCAGAGGTCCCCCGGAACACCAGACGGCGGGGCAAGCCCGTCACAGGCCATCGGGGACACCGTTTTGCCACCGCGGTACGCCCTGGCCCGGCACCCGCCACAGACCGTCTTGAACCCGCACCGCCCGCATTTCCCCTGGAGGAGGCCCGGGTCTCTCAGTGCGGCAAAGACTGCTGAATTGTTCCATATCTCATGAAAAGGTGTCTTTTTAACATTTCCCGCCACCACCGGGAGGTACGGACAAGGCGTCACGTCACCGTCAGCATAGACCCGGCAGTAGGAAATCCCTGCGATACAGCCCCTACCCCAGCCAGGGTCACGTATCCCGAGCCCTTCAGCGATGCGGCGGAACTGCGGTGCGCATGTCGGGCGGAGACGGACCCCTGCCTCGCGACCGAGTACCAGAACCTCCCGGATAAGCGTCTCGTACTCTTCGGGTGTCCCGTTTCCTGCACCCCCGGAACGGCCGGTGGGCACTGGCAGAAAGACCTGGAAATCGCGTACGCCGAGGGACGACCCCAGGCGGACCACCTCCCTGACATCACCTGCCCCGGGACGCATCACGGTGATGTTCACCTGGGTCCCGATGCCTGCCCTCCGGCAGTGACCGAGGGCGGCGACCGCCTTCTCCCATGCCCCCTGCATTCCGCGGTACGAGTCGTGGATGGCGGGGTCCCCCGAGT
>CASGHA010000121.1 GCA_949319355.1 uncultured Methanospirillaceae archaeon
GGTTTTGTAGTTTAACCTCTACAACGAAACTTTTTCCAGCCTCAAATCTTCATGAAGCACCGGGAGACCGCCCCTCGGGCGCCCTTCGGGGGGGGGGACATGTCGATGTCTTCATCATGTCCAAAAAACGTGTCGAAAAAAATGGAAAATATCGACACGTCATTTAGTCCCCTGATAGGAGTATGATGACGCCCTGGTTGAACTATGTCCGTTTCTTTCCCAAATTTTTCCTGATTGTACTATCCCGATCCTTTCCTGTTCCTGAATATATCGCGAATCCCCATGCCGCTTCGCCTGTCCAGCATCACCTGCATTTTGTTGCGATAATGGCCCCTGGTTCTCATGGAAGGTCAAGAACCCGTCGACCGTGTCTTTAAAAAGGTATTCAATCTATCCGGACATTCAGGTATACTAGGGCAGGTGCCAGGGACCAGGATGAGACATCACCGGCGGCCGGGGGTTGTGTGAATGCGGTACACCAGGCAGGTAGTCATTTTCCTCGTGCTGCTCGTCCTCTGTGGTTTCCTCTTATATTCATCCTATACGTATATCGAGTCAAAGACCATTGACCAGGTGAATGACGAGCAGGCGGTGCATGCCCAGCAGGCTGCCGCAGGCATCGAAAACGTTTTTGAAGTCTACAATGCTTCCCTCTCCTTTCTTGCAGACAATGAGCATATCATAACCCTCGACGAGGACGGCCGCGACCTGATGCGGGACTTCTATAACAACCACGTCGGAGAGATCTCAGCCATTACCCGCGTGGACGAGCAGGGTATCATCGCGTACACCTATCCCGTTGAATCATCCACCGGGGCAAATATCTCATCGCAGTCCCACGTCCGTGAGGAACTCGACACCCATTCGGTCGTGATCAGCGATGTTTTCACCGCGGTCCAGGGGTTCAGGGCCGTTGCGTTCCATGTGCCGGTTTTTGATGACACGGGGTACCGGGGGAGCATCGCCATCCTCATCCCGTTCGACACTCTCGCACAGGACAACCTGGGAACTATCAAAATTCTCGATTCAGGGTACGCCTGGTCCGTGAGCAAAAATGGCGTCGTGATCTATTCCCCCGTTCCTGGACAGACCGGCAGGACCGTCTTTGACCTTTTTAACTCGTCCCCGACCCTCATTTCCATGGCCCAGGACGCGATGGACGGTTCCCGGGGAACCGCGGCATACTGGACAAGCGAAGACCCTGCCAGGAACCTGCCGGGCATGAAATTCCAGGCCAGCTACCTGCCAGTGACCATGGGGAACACCCGCTGGTCAATCATTGTTTCAACACCGGAAAATGAGATACTGGGCACGATACAGGGATTTCGGAACAACCTGATCATATTCTCCGCACTGCTGATCCTCTCGCTCCTTTTCTTCACCTACTATGTTACCCGGGCGGAGGGGATTGTGAAGGAAGAAGAGATCCGCACGAAGGCTGAAGATGCACTCCGCGAGAGTGAGGAGTTTAACCGGAGCCTCGTCGAGAACCTGCCTGACATTATCCTGATCTACGACAAAAACGGGACCGTCACGTTCGCCAACAAGACCGCGATGACCATAATGGGCCGGCCCTCCTCCGGGATCATCGGCCAGTCAGCCCTTTCATTCGTCGCTGACTACCAGAGGGAGGAAATCGCACAAAAAATGAAGGAACGGTTGTCAGGTGTGCAACTGGCTCCCTATGAAATGGACATCCGGACCGGTTCCGGAGAGGTCATGACGGTCCTTCTCCAGGCCGTCCCGGTCATTTACCGGAAAGAACCTGGCGTCCTGCTCCTGATGACTGACATCACCCCACGGAAACAGGCCGAGGAAAAAATCCTCGAGGCCCACCGGGACCTGGAGAAGAAGGTGGCCGAGCGGACCCATGAACTATCGGAAGCCAATATCCACCTCAGGGAGCTCGACCGGCTCAAGTCCGCCTTCCTTGCCACCATGTCCCATGAGCTGCGGACTCCCTTAAACTCCATCATCGGCTTTACCGGGATCCTCCTCCAGGAACTGGCAGGTCCCCTGAACAAGGAACAGAAGAAGCAGATGGGCATGGTGTCCGATAGTGCTGAACACCTTCTCGCTCTGATCAATGATGTGCTGGACATCTCGAAAATAGAGGCAGGTGAGCTCAGACTCCTGGTCGAACCGGTTGATGTCAGGCTCGTGCTTGAAAAGGTCGGCCGGACCATGAAGCCGCAGGCAAATAAAAAATCCCTTGCATTCGAACTGGATATCTCCCCGGACGTCGGCATGGCCCTTGGTGATGCCAGGCGGGTCGAACAGGTCGTCCTAAACCTGGTGAGCAATGCCATCAAGTTTACCGACAAGGGGACGGTACGGATCGAGTGCTCCCGGACCGGGGACCAGGTAGTGATCCGTATCATGGACACCGGTATCGGGATTAAGAAGGAGGACATGGGCAAGTTGTTCATCCCGTTTTCCCAGGTGGAGACCGGGTTATCACGGCAGTACGAAGGGACAGGTCTCGGGCTCTCAATCTGTAAACGCCTTGTTGACCTGATGGAAGGCACTATCAGCGTGGAGAGCGAACCTGGCAAGGGAAGTACTTTTATTGTCACACTACCTGCCGAAAGGAGGAACTCATGATGACAAAAATTCTCTATATCGAAGACAACGACCAGAACTTCTACCTCGTTGAATTTATTCTCAAGACAAAAGGGTACAACGTTATCAGGGCGAGAGACGG
Source organism: uncultured Methanospirillaceae archaeon (assembly GCA_949319355.1). Taxonomy (GTDB): domain Archaea; phylum Halobacteriota; class Methanomicrobia; order Methanomicrobiales; family Methanospirillaceae; genus KLAP105. Next base: position 2,705 of record CASGHA010000121.1, read on the forward strand.
CAAAGAGGGCATCGGACTCGCCATTTCCGAGCGTCCGGAATTAATCCTGCTCGATATCCAGCTCCCCGTAATGGACGGCTATGCGACTGCCCGGGAGCTGCGGAACATTCCTGACCAGAAATCAACCCCTATCGTTGCCCTGACCTCCTATGCGATGGCAGGTGACCGCGAAAAGGCGATTGCGGCAGGGTGCAATGGCTATATCGAAAAACCCATTAACCCGAAAACGATCCTGGAACAGATCCAACAGTTCCTTCCTCCCCAGGTATAACCTGGAAAGGGACGAAACGACCCGTCTTTCACCAGGGAGGACTGACCCGGCGGACAACAGGAACCTTCCACTCAGCAAGGGATCTGGGGTTCCAGGAGTTCCCTTCCTTGGTTCCCTTCCTTCGCTGGTCCCCAGTTATCTCAAGGGGGGTCATGGGGGTAATCATAAACCCTGATACCACACCTCCCTTGACTCAGAAAATCAGGGATCTTATAGTCCCATCCTCACGTTGGCCCGGCCGGGCTGTTCGGGTCTGCCGGGAGGGCGACGAGCGTCTCGATCTCCATCCGGTCCGCCCGCTTCAGGGCGACCTGCATGGCGGCCTTCTCGTCCGGGGCCTCGTACACCACGACTGTGTCGTACCTCCCAAGCGTCCAGTAGATGTTCAGGTACCTGACCTGGCCTTTCATGTCTTCCTCGATGTCCCTGATGTTCCGGGCGACGACCTCTTCCGTCAGCTTCTCCTTGAACCGTGCAAGTGCAATAAACAGCATCCTTCCTCCTCGTCCCGCAAAAAGGGACATGCCACCGTTCGGGACTTTCCCAGAAAAATATATGGATAGGCACGATCACGGGCATACCAGGGTGTATTCCAGGCAGGGTGACACTTACCAGGAAAGCGGTGCATCACCCGGGCAAACCGATACGAAAAATGATCATGGACAGGGAAAACGGCCCCCCAGTCTATGAAATCAAAAATTACCTGATAAAACCGCTCCTTCATCCGCTTTGCATCAGCCCGAGGACCACGTCGAGCGGTGCATCGGTCTTGACCCCGGTCCCGGCGAAATGGGTCCTCGTCGCAGCGAAGCCCTGCCCCCTGATACGGCCGAGGAAGGTCTCTATCTGGGGCGGGGAGACCCGGATGCTCTTGGCAAGCCGGTGGTAGTCATAGAAACTGGACGATGGGTGCTCCTCCCTGCAGAGAGTGATCAGCCGGAAGAGTTCCTTCCCGGTGCCAAGGACCGTCCCGGGGAGGAGGTCCGCCATCCGGCCGAGGAGGTCCGGGTCACAGACCGCCCCGAGCCACAGGGGCCCCACTGGTGTGAGAGATACACCACACCGGGGGCAGACGTGGTGCAGGGGGAGGATGCCCGGTTGCTCGTCCCGGTAGGCACAGGCCGGGCACTGGTGAATGAACCCCATCCTCGCAAGGCTCCGGTCCGCAGCCTCGGCCCCCTCCCTGATCCCGAGGTGGAGCCTGACAAAGTGGTGGCTTGCGAAACAGAAGAGCGGGACGAGGCCCCGGTCGTACTTGACCAGCTCGCGGGTGACAAAGCCAAGGAGGGTCCTAAGCCCGACCTCGGCATGGTACTCGGTGTTGAGCGGGTTTGAGAAGTACCGCCGTATCCCTGCTTTTTTATGGGCACCACAGAGCGGGGCGGTGTCGGTCGCCGTCACGAAGAGGTACCTCCGGGCGGACCGGGCGGCTGCGTCGACGAACGGGGCCGGGGTCCCGAACGGGTCGAGGTCGATGCAGTCAAACCGCTCGGAGGACATGAGGGCGTTCGCGTCCGAGCGGGTCACCCGGATTGCCGGGTCGATTGCGTCGGCATTCCTCCTGATGAGCTCCTCGGCACGGCTGCTCTGGTCGTTGATCGTCACCGGGACCCCGCATTCATGGGCCACCCTGAGGCCCCGGACGCCGCTCGCCCCCATCGTGTCCAGGTACCCGGCAAGGTCGAGGGCCCGGACCAGGAGCACGGTGGCGTCCCGGTTCATCTCCATCCGGGTATTGTAAAAAACCGGGCCGCTGGCTGCGGGAAATGATGATTCCTCGTCCTGGACCGGCACCTCGAACGTGGTGGTCCCTTCCGTTACCCGGGTCGTCAGCATGAGACGGGTCCGGGACTGGATGCAGTAGTATTCAACATGTGACCGTTTTCAAGGATTTTCATGGATATCTGCCCGTTTTCCCTCTCCGGGGAACTGTCCGTATCATCAGGTAAGCATCTTTGGTTTCAAAAAATAAACCATTCTTACCAGTATACCAAGGTAATGGGACGTGAACCTACATGAACGTAGTTTTAAACCCCGGGATTTATCCTGTTGATGACATCATGTTCACCCCATTTTCTGATTCATACCTTTCCTTCGAAAATCCGGGCGTTTTTAAGGGGAGCGATGAGAAGTGCCGGGTAGGTGTTAATCCGCACCCGGACCATACGGGTGGATGATCGCGAAACATGAAGGATAATCGTGAAACATGATGGATGAACGTGCAATCAGAGAGGCGGTCAGGACAACCTGGGACCACGCATCAATTTCATATGATAGCAATCCCGGCCATGGGATCAGGACAGGTGAAGAAAAAACCGCATGGAAACAGGAGTTGCACCGGGACCTGCCTCCCGGACCGTTGAGGGTCCTCGATGCCGGGTGTGGTACCG
>CASGHA010000122.1 GCA_949319355.1 uncultured Methanospirillaceae archaeon
GAAGAACCCGCCTGGGTCGGGTGTTCCTGAAATGGCCATGATGGTAGACCTGAGGTCTCCGTCACCCGAGGACGCCAGGCGTTCACGTCCGTTGACAAGAAGGGTAAACCTGGTGCCCGGTCTTGAAAGGGATGCCGACTCGACGACTCCATATACCCTCCCCAGTTCCGTAGCCACTGATTTGAGGAACTTCCTGCGTGCGGGCATGGAGGCAAAGAGGTCTTCTACCTCTGCCCTCGTCCCTGGCGGTGCACCCGCTTCACGAGGCCCGGAGATGATACCATTTCGCATACATAGGACCGCGCCGAAGGGCTGGTCCCGGGCTCTGCTCGTGAGGGTAAGGGAACCGGCCTCACCGATGCTTGCGAGGGCTTCTCCCCGGAAGCCCAGGCTCCTGACCTCATACAGGTCGCTATCTTCCCGGATTTTGCTCGTGGCGTGTGGTGTTACCGCCAGGTGGAGTTCATCAGGCGGGATACCGCAGCCGTCATCAGTCACCGCGATGCTGCTGATCCCGCCGCGTGAGGTCTTCAGTTCAACGAGGACATGGCGGGCTCCAGCGTCCAGGGCATTTTCTACCAGCTCCTTGACAACCGATGCCGGACGTTCGATAACCTCACCTGCAGCAATTCTTCGGATGACCTCGTCGGGGAGGAGCCTGATGGGGGGGTTCTCCCGTAACATCATCCCTCCCCCCGCTTGAGGATCTCCCTTAGTTCGTACAGGAGGGAAAGGGCGTCCCGCGGTGTCACTTCGTCAGGGTTGATCCTGGAGAAACGTTCCACCAGAGGGTGAACGGTCTCCGGCTTTGTGTCGGGGGAGACAAGAAGGAGCTGGGTATAGCATCTGGGCCCGGGACCTGGGGCTGACCCGCTAAGACCTTTCTTCAGCAGCTCCTCGGCCCTCCGGATCACACTGCGCGGGACTCCTGCAAGAGCCGCCACGTGGATCCCGTAACTCCTGTCAGTAGCCCCTGGGATGAGCCTGCGGAGGAACACCACCTCTCCCCCCGTCTCGCGGACGGCAAAGTGGACATTCTTTACCCTTTTCAAGTCCCTCTCGATACCGACGAGCTCATGGAAGTGCGTGGCAAACAGCGTCTTTGGTCCTGAAGCCCCCTTCCCATGGAGGAACTCGAGGACCGCCCCTGCGATAGCTGAACCATCGAGAGTGCTTGTACCCCGCCCTATTTCATCAAGGATCACAAGGCTCCTTTCGGTCACGTTCTGGAGGATGGTTGCCAGCTCCGTCATCTCCACCATGAACGTGCTCTGACCGCTTGCCAGGTCGTCAAAGGCGCCGACCCTGGTGAAGATCCTGTCCGCAACACCGACCGCTGCGTACTCCGCAGGAACAAATGAACCGGCCTGGGCCATGATGACCGTCAGTGCGACACTCCTCATGAATGTTGATTTCCCTGCCATGTTTGCACCAGTGATGATAAGGACCTGGTCGCCGGAACTGGAGAGGTCGGTATCGTTGGCGACATATCTGCCGGGTATCGAAGATTCGACCACCGGGTGGCGTCCTTCCCTGATGACGACCCTGTCATTCCGACTGACAGCAGGACGGGTGTAGTTATTCCTGCCGGCGACCGTCGCAAGGGATGCCAGGACGTCAATGGTGGCAATGGCTCCTGCAATTTCCTGGAACTGGGGAATATTGACCCGAATCTCCTTGATAATCCCCTCAAAGAGATCTCGTTCAAGCCGAAGGACCCGTTCGTCAGAGCTCGACAGAAGTTCCTCCTTTTCCTTCAGGGACCTCGTTATGAACCTTTCCGAGGTAGACGTGGTCTGCCTCCTCTCGTAGTCCTCCGGTACAAGCGGGAGGTTCGGTCTGGTCACCTCGATGTAGTACCCGAATACCGAATTGTATCCGATTTTTAAGGACCTGATGCCGGTCCTATCCCTCTCAGCCTGCTGGAAACGGGCAATCCAGTCCTTACCGCCAGAGATCACCTCCCGGAGACTGTCAAGCTCGGTCGAATACCCCTGTTGGATGCATCCCCCGTTTTTTACCGAGGGAGGCGGATCATCTGCAATTCCCCGCGCTATAAGGCTGACAACCCCGTCGAGTTCATGGAGGTGGTTTTTGGCGTCATCTAAGAGTCGGCCCTGGTTCTCTGCCAGTGCGATGACCTGCTTCATTTCTGGAATGGTCTCAAGGGTTTTTTTCAGGGCGACAAGGTCCCGGGGCGAGGCGTTGTTGTATCCAATCCTCCCTGCTATCCGTTCGATATCGGCACAGGATTTGAGAAGTGTATTCAACCGCCCTGAAACCGCCATGTTTTTAAAGAGGAACTCCACCCCGTCAAGACGTTCAGCGATCCCTTCCGGGTCGGCCAGTGGGGTAATGACCCACCGCTTCAGCAGCCTTCGGCCGGGTGACGTAACCGTCCTGTCCAGAATGGAGAGGAGCGTCCCCTCAGTCCCACCCCTGATATTTCGTATGACCTCCAGGTTCCTCAGGGTCGTTGCGTCCAGGACGAGGTGATCATAACGGAGGCGTGGTTGCAACGAGGTGATATGGTCAAGGGATGCGGACTGGTTGTTTTTCGCATAACAGAGCACAGCCCCTGCCGCTACAACTGAAGCAGGGCAATCCTGAAGTCCGAAACCATCAAGACAGCTGACCCTGAAATGGTCCTGAAGGACCCGGAGTGCCGTCTCCATGGAAAATCCTTCGTCATAAGGAAACAATACTCGCGTGCCGTCACAGAACATGGCCCTGGCCATTTCGATCTCCGCTGAAGGGAACAGGCATTCAGCAGGCCCGTACCGGGCAAGTTCAGATAAAAGGCCTGAACATGAAGTGTCCATCGGAGCCCTTGTGGTGTGGAACTCCCCTGTGGTTACGTCAAGAAATGCCAGCCCCCATTCCCTGTGGCCCCTGTCCG
>CASGHA010000123.1 GCA_949319355.1 uncultured Methanospirillaceae archaeon
TACATCCATCCTGATGTTCGGGAGATTGTCTTGTCCCGCAACATGGAGCTGATGCAGGGGTAGGTACCTGAAACCGGCTACGTCTTCAGGGTCATTACCGGTGACGGACAACAAAGGTGGCTCTGGATCAACTCGACCCGGATGACCTGGTCAGGAAAAAGTGCAACCCTCAGCTTCCTCACCGACATGACTGAGCGGAAAAAGGCCGAGGACGGCCTTATTGCCGCAAACAAGGAGTATACCGACCTCCTTGACCAGATCCAGGACGTCTATTACCGGAGTGACCGGGAAGGCAGGCTGACGAAGGCGAGCAGGTCATGGACCGTGTTGCTTGGGTATGACGACCTGTCCGAATGTACCGGGCGGAACATTGCGGATGATTTCTACCTGAACCCTGAAGACAGGAAAAAGTTCCTGGATGATATCAACCGGGACGGCAAGGTCACCAACTACGAGGTCTGGCTCAGGAAACGTGACGGGACGCCGGTCCTCGTCGAGACGAGCAGCCACCTCCAGTTCGGCCCGGACGGGTCGGTCACCGGGATCGAGGGGATCTTCCGTGATATCACCGAAAGGAAACAGCAGGAGATGATCATGAAGGCCCAGCTCGCCCTCGGCCTTGAGCTCCAGAGGATCAATGGGATGCATGAGACGCTGGAGGCATGCCTGAAAACCGCGATCGACATATCCGGGATGGACTCCGGCGGGATCTACCTCATCGATGAGGTGACCGGAAAGGTCAACCTTGCTCTGGCGCGCAACCTGCGGGAGGAGTTCGTTACGGAATGTCGCACGTACTCCCCTGAATCAGAAAATGCAGCCATGGTCTCGGCAGGAAAGCCTGTTTACATCTCCTATGCCGATCTCGCCATCCCCCACTCCCTGGGTCAGGTGGCCGAGGGGCTGCATGCCCTCGCCATCCTTCCGATCACCGCAGGGGGAAAGAGCATCGCGTGCATGAACGTCTCCTCGCACACCCGGTCGGATGTCCCGCCGGCTGCACGCATTGCGCTTGAAACGGTTGCCATCCAGATCGGGGCGGCTATCGAACGGATCCGGGCGTTGGAGGCCCTTGCCGGCAGCGAGGAGAGGTACCGGAACGTTGTCGAGGACCAGACCGAGTTCATTTCGCGTTTCCTTCCAGACGGCACTCATATCTTCGTGAACGAGGCATATTGCCGGTATTTCGGCCTCGTACGCGAGGAGATCCTGGGACACCGGTTCAGGCCGGACGTCATGCCTGAAGACCGGGAGCGGGTGGGCAGGTTCTTCGCATCGCTGACCCCGGACAACCCCGTCGGGATCATCGAACACCGGATCATCATGCCTGATGGCAACATCAGGTGGCAACGGTGGAGCGACCGGGCGATCTTCGACCCGCACGGGGACCTTATCGAGTACCAGTCTGTCGGGAGGGATGTGACTGAGAACAAAGTGACCGAGGAAGTACTGAAAGAACGGGAACGGCAGTTCAGGATGCTGGCCGAGAACTCGCAGGACGTGATTACCCGCCAGACGCCCGATGGTCAGCTCACCTACATCTCACCGGCCAGTCTGGTCACGTACGGGTATGACCCGGAGGTGTTCCGCCGGGGCGGCGTTTCGGACCTGATCCATCCGGACGACCTCCCGGCCGCGATGGCATACCTGAAGACCCTTACCCCTGAAAATCCCACGGCGACGTTGACCTACCGGGTGAAGCACCTGGACGGGCACCACGTGTGGGTCGAGTCCAGGTTCTCAGGGGTATTTGATGAAAATACCGGGCAACTCCTTGAGATCTATGGGGTAACGAGGGACATCAGCGCGACAAGGCGGGTCGAGGAGGAACTTCGGGAAAGCCAGGAGCGGTTCAGGAGGATCTTCGAAGACAGCCCGCTCGGAATGGCTGTCGTCTCCCAGGACTTCAGGTTCAGTATGGTGAACCGGAGGTTCTGTGACATGCTGGGGTATTCAGAGGGGGAGATGCTTCAGAAGACATTCCGCGATGTTACCCATGCCGATTACGTGGACAAGGACACAACCGAGACCCGCAGGGTCTTTACAGGGGAGAGGGAGTCGTACAGGACTGAAAAGAAGTATGTGAAAAAGGACGGGACCTACCTCTGGGGTTCCGTTACCGTTTCTCCTGTAAAGGAGAGGAACGAGAGCGTCCTCTATGTCATTGCCCTAATCGAGGACATCAGTGACCGTAAGGAGGCCGAGGAGAAGCTGGTCGCTGCAAGCGAGGATTACCAGGCACTCCTCGACAATATCCAGGACGTGTATTACCGGAGTGATGAGCAGGGGAGGCTCATTACGCTGAGCCGTTCATTTCCCGCGATTTTCGGGTATGACAACCGGGACGAGCTCCTCGGAAAGGACATCGCTCTGAATTTCTATATCGACCCTTCTGAACGCAGCGCCATCCTCGACGAGATCAGGAGGTACGGGAGTATATCAGGCCGTGAGGTACGGCTGAAAAGAAAGGACGGTAATGTGGTCGTGATATCCGCTAACAGCCACTTCTGGTACCGGCCCGACGGGACCTTCGGTGGCGTCGAAGGGACGTTCCGTGACATCAGCGAACAAAAGAGGATGACTGAAGCCCTGCGCGAAAGCGAGGAGCGGCTCTGGACTATCGCCGAGACGACCCGTGAGTGGATTTGGGAGATCGACCTCAACATGCGGCATACCTACTCGAACCCGGCGGTCGAGTCCATCCTGGGTTACCGGCCCGATGACAGGGAGTTACTGGATTTTTTAACCCTCATCCACCCTGACGACAGGGCCAGGGCAGAAGAACTGTTTTTGTTGGGCACCAGGGAGAAAGAGGGGTGGCGTAACGAGGTACTCCGGTGGCGGCACCGGGACGGGTCGTACCGGTACCTTGAGAGTACGGCGCTTCCAATAGCGGGTCCTGATGGAGAGATAACAGGTTTCAGGGGGATGGACCGGGACATCACCGACCAGGTACTTGCCGGTCAGGAGCTCCGGCGGAAAACTGACGAACTCGACTATCGCAACAAGGTGATGACCACGCTCCTTGATACGGTCCAGATAGGCATCTTCATGGTCGAGGCCCCGTCAGGAAAGCCGATAATAGCCAACCGGGAGGCCGCAAGGACCCTCGGGCGGGGGGTCCTCCCCGATGCTTCCGAGGAGAACCTGTCAGAGGTCTACGAGGCGTACCGGGCAGGGACCACGGAGAGATATCCAACCAGTGAGATGCCAATAATACGCGGCATGTATGGGGAGTCCGGGCACGTCGATGATATGGAGGTCGTCCGTCCGGACGGGACGAGTGTCAGGCTCGAGGTGTTCGGGACCCCGGTAAGGGACAACCATGGTCAGGTCGTGGCAAGCCTTGTGAGCTTTATCGACATCACGGAGAGAAAGAAGGCTGAGGACCTGGTGAGGAGCCTTGCCCAGTTCCCTGCCGAGAACCCGAACCCGGTCATCAGGGTCGCAAGCAGCGGGGCGCTCCTGTACACCAACGATCCCGGCAGGAACTGGCTTTCCTCGATGCAGAAAGGACCAGGGGATGAGGTCCCGGAAAGCGTACGGGGCCTCATCGCAGGCATGATCCGGGAGAATATGACCCGTTTCGTCGAGATGGAGGGACCTCCCGGACGGTTGTACGAGGTAACGGCGGTGCGGCCCACCGGCGCGACCTATGTCACCATGTATGTGACTGATATCACCGAGCGGAGGCTTGCCGAGGGAGCCATCATGGAGGCCAGCAAGAAGATCAACCTCCTGACCAGCATCACCCGTCACGATGTAGCGAACCAGGTCATGGCCCTCCGGGGGTTCGCCCAGCTGGCACTCGCTTCGCAGCCCTCCCCGGAGGTCGCCGGGCTTATCGCCAGGATAGATGCGGCAGGGGCTACGATTGCCCGTCAGATCGAGTTTACCAAGACATACCAGGAGCTCGGGGTCCATGCACCAGTCTGGTCCGGCATCAGGCTCCTGGTCGGGCAGCAGAAGCCTGACGGGATTTCGGTATCATGTACGTGCGGGGCTGAGGTCTTTGCCGACCCGATGCTTGAGAAGGTCTTTTTCAACCTCTTTGACAACGCCGTACGACACGGCGGGCATGTCACGGAAGTCTCGGTCCGGTGCGTCCAGGACGGTGAGGACCTGGTAATTACCGTGGAAGACGACGGCGTCGGCATCCCTGCAGAACTGAAGGAAGAAGTCTTCCAGAAAGGGTTCGGTGAGAACACCGGCTTCGGACTGTTCCTCACCCGTGAGATCCTCGGGATCACCGGAATTTCCATCCATGAAACCGGGACTCCGGGAAAGGGGGCCAGGTTCGAGATCCGGGTGCCCGACAGGACCTGGAGGCTCCCGGGTACTAGTATGCCAGAATAACGTCTGAGATGGAAATCCGGGTGCAGTTCTCCCGGAATTTTTCACATAATTTAATAGATCCAGGAGAATACGCATATCTGCAGGGTGTGGGCAGGGTTTTGTGATATGATACAGTCTGTTTTCGTCTTTTCAAGCCTTTTATCCGGCTTTATCATGATAGGCCTCGGACTGTACAGCAGGCGGTTCAGGCACAACCCGATGGTCCTCCCGTACCAGGTCCTTATGTACATCGCCGGACTCTGGGCGGTCAACTATGCAGCCGACCTGGCGGTGACCGGGCTCTCTGTAAAGGTCTTTATCATGGAGACCAGGTTCCTGTTTTCACCGTACGTTACCCTTTGCGAGATATGGCTTGTACTCGTCTACCTGGGGAAGGAGTCATGGATCCGCCGCTGGTGGACCTACCCTCTCGCTGGTTTCATGAGTTTGACGACGCTTCTCGCCCTGACCTCGACGTTGCACACCGTTTTTCGGTATGACTATCACATCGTCATGGTTGGCGACATAGCCACGCTTGCTTTTACCAACGGGCCCTGGTACATCCTCTACCTTGCGGTGACGTACTCGCTCCTCTTCATCGTCCTGGGGCTGCTCCTGGTCGTGAACAGGCCTCGACAGCCTTATTTCCTTTTCCAGCGTGCGGTCTTCATCACCGCCCTCCTGTTCCCCGTGGTCCCGAGCATCCTGTACGACCTTCACATGGGTCCGTTTCCCTGGATCAACTTTACGACAATCTTGTTCTGGGTCCCGGCGTTGCTCTACATCTGGGTCCTCTACCCCGGCAAGTTTTTTGAGATCGTCCCGGTGGCCCGTGACCGGGTCATCGAGGGGCTGACGAGCCCTCTGGTTATCCTCGACGCACGGCGGCGGGTCGTCGATATGAACCCGGCAGCCAGCTCGCTCCTCGGCATGACTACGAGGGAAGCATACGGGAAGCCTGCCGACCAGGTCTTTGCTCCGTTTCCCGGGTTAATCGGATTCTGCTCTACGAAGGACCCGGATCACATGGAACTGGTCGCCGGAGGGGGGGAGTATGTCTATTTTATGCAGAAGGACACGATCCTGTCACGGTCTGGAGGGCCTGAGACCTACATCATCAAGCTACAGGACATAACTGAAATAAAACGTGCAGAAAAAGCCCTGAGGGAAAGCGAGGAGCGGTACAGGACGCTGGTAGACCAGCTCCCGGATTATATACTCGTCCACCGGTACGGCTCCATCCTGTACATCAACTCGACGGCGGCGGCCCAGCTCGGGTATGCACGGAATGAGATCATCGGAGAGCATGTCTCCGCCTTTATCAGGCCCGAGTACAGGGAGGTCGTCGAACGGGCGATTGAAGAGCGGGCAGTCGGGAAGGACATCAGGAAATACGAGATTGAGGCCGTGACGAAGGACGGAGAAAACCGTGCGCTGCTCGTGACCGGTGCCAGGATCATCTACGAGGGCGCCCCCGCCGTCCTCAATGTCCTTACCGACATCACTGAACTGAAACGTGCCGAGTTATCGGTCAGGGCTGCCAACGCCAAGCTGAACCTCCTCACCTCCATTACCAGGCACGATATCAACAACCAGCTGACCGTGATGCAGGGATACCTCGACCTCGCCCTGGACCTGGCTGGGACGACGCAGCCTATGGGAACCTACCTGGAAAAAGCAGACATCGCAGGCAGGAAGATCTCCCAGATGATCGCGTTCACCAAGGGGTACCAGCAGTTCGGTGTCCAGGCCCCCGTGTGGCACAAGGTCCGGGGACTGGTGTCCGCGGCCGCAGAAGGCGTCGTATCAGGCACGATATCAGTTGAAAACCGGATCCCGGCTGATATCTCCGTGTATGCTGACCCGCTCGTCGCCCAGGTGCTTACAAACCTCCTTGACAACGCCGCCAGGCACGGTGAGAAGATCACCCGCGTCATTTTCTCGGCTGAGGAGCGGGGAGAGCACCTTGAGATCACCTGCGAGGATGACGGCGTGGGTGTCCCGCCCAATGAAAAGGAGCAGATATTCGAGAGGGGTTACGGGAAGAACACCGGGCTGGGTCTGTTCCTCGCCCGTGAGATCCTGGGGATCACCGGGATCAAAATCCATGAGTCGGGAGTCCCGGGAGAGGGGGCGAAGTTCATACTCACTGTCCCGAAGGAAGCCTTCCACACTAAGGACACGGTGCCAGGCATTCCTTAATGAGGTACGAAGGGCTCCCCCACCTCTCCAGGCCCTGACTCCGGGTGTCAGTTATAACACCACGACATGACATCACTGGTACCATGTCCTACACGGTTACCCCTGTTACCCTGGAGGAAAAAGACCGGATGTCACGGATATACCTGGATAAAGCCAGGTACGAGGTCAAGTCCGAGATTTACGGTTGCTGTATCAAGCTTATCACTGACGACCGGGTAGTCCGGGACACCTGGGAAGAGAGCTTCTTCTCGATGTCACAGAACGTCAGGTCACACGGGAGGCTCTTTGTTATAAGAGACCCGGGACACCCGCCTGACACCGTTATGTACGACGCGTACTCAAAGACACTATTCCTCATCAACGTCGCGTATTATGGGTGGGTCAAGTCCCTTGCCCTGAGCTGCGCAGGAGATATCCTCGAGGACGAGCATGGGATATACTCGGTCCATGGAGCCTGCGTCGATGTACGTGGGAAGGGACTGTGCATGGCCGGGGCTTCGGGGGTGGGAAAGACGACGCAGACCTACGGGCTCCTCACTGATCCCGGGGTCCGGGTGGTCGCCGATGACTGGTTCTTTGCCCGGGTTTTTGGCCAGGACATCCTCGCGTACGGCTCCGAGCGGAACTTCTACGTCCGAAAAGACCTCGCGACGACATGGGAAGGGTTCTCCGACCTCGTGGACGACCGGGGATACGACGCGGACGGCAGGGCGGTAGCAGACCTCAGGTGGGCCCTTGGCAGGGGGCGGCTCCTGCCCCTGACGACACTCCGCACGGTCATCGTCCTGAAACGCGACCCGGATGACCCGGAGGTGGTCACGCCCCTGAGCCCGGCTGACGGGCCCCCTCTCTTTCAGCAGAATGACTATTACAACCCGCACCTGCTGGTCCGGGACACGCGGAAGACCGCCCTCCGTGAACGGTTTTTCAGGGAGCTCCTTGCAAGGACCTGGCTTTTCGTCGTGAACACGACCGGGACCCCTACGGAGACCCAGGAGCAGATACGGCTCCTCGCCGGGTTGGGTCGCGTTTATCAGCCTGACATGTCCGTTTCCTGAACCTGTGTCCTGACCGGAGGGTTCTTGGCCTTCCGGAGAAAACATTCTCGCCGAGGTGTGAAACAACCCATGGATTTCAGAGGGAGCAGGACGGAAAAAAACGTCCTTGCTGCATTCGCTGGGGAGTCCCAGGCCAGGAATCGGTACAGCTTCTTTGCGAGCGCCGCGAAGAAGGAGGGGTTCGAGCAGATCGGTTCCCTGTTTCTCCAGACCGCCGAGGAGGAGCGTGAACATGCGAAACTCTTCTTCAAACAGCTGAAGGGGGGAGAGGTGGAGATCACCGCCGCGTACCCGGCGGGAATCATCGGTACGACCGAGCAGAACCTCGAGGCGGCTGCAAACGGCGAGAAGATGGAGTGGGGTTCTCTTTACCCGGGATTTGCAAAGGTCGCCGCGGAGGAGGGGTTTACCGAGATTGCAAACCTTTTTAAAAGCGTTGCCACGGTCGAAGCCCACCACGAGAAGCGGTACAGGACGCTCCTGGCGAACCTGAAACGGGGTGAGGTCTTCAAGAAGGACGTACCCTCGAAGTGGTACTGCAGGAACTGCGGGTATGTCCACTCCGGTAAGGACGCACCCGAGAAATGTCCGGTTTGTGACCATCCGAAGGCGTTCTTCGAACTGCTGGCGGAAAATTACTGATATCCCTTTTTTCCCGGCCGACCCGGGTGTGGGCATTATCCATTAAGAATTTTTTCCCGGATGTTCGCAGGGATAAGCGGCCGGGGAACTCCAGGGTGGACCCCGTTTTAAATGACGGTCAGACCCGATAGGGAAAGTCATTATCTTTTTCTTTTGTGTCCTCTCCAACAGGGCCGGACCAGGCATCTTCATGGCAACCAGGGACATACTCATCCGGCATGAAGAGCATGCGGGAGGCCTGAAAGACTGATCAGGTTAGCATTCATCCTGTACAATGGGGTCACCACCCTGGACTTCGCCGGGATGTACGACCCGCTGACCCGGCTGAAGACGATGGGGTTCATGCCTGATCTCGAATACCATGTGTGTTCGCGGGAGGAGACGGTCAAATCCTACGAAGGCCTTGGCATCGTTCCGGACACGGTCGGCGGGGACCTCTCGTCGTACGACTATGTTCTGGTTCCGGGGGGAAACGGCATACAGGACCTCGTAAAAGACCGGGAATTCCTTTCATGGCTTGCCGTCCCCAATGGCAAAACCGTCATGGTTGCGGTCTGTGGCGGGGCGCTCCTCCTTGGTGCGGCCGGGCTCCTCAAGGATAAAAAGGTGACGACCCATCCGCAGTTCAGGAACGTGCTGGGACGTTTCGCCGGGACGGTAACGGACGACCGGGTGGTCGATGACGGGACGGTCATCACGGCCGGCGGCGTCACGGCAGCAATCGACCTCGGGCTATACCTCTGCGAACAGATAGCGGGACCAGACGTACGGCGTGCAATTCAGGTACAGATGGACTACCACGGGTACCCCTCCTCAAAGGGGTGATTGTAACCCTCATACCGGAAAATTTTATGGCTCTGATACCTGAACTGGGTTACCCGTAGAATGTCGGTGAAATAACCAGGGATTTGATGCCTGGAATCCACACCGGAATGGCGCCCGGGAACATGCAGGAAAAGTCGTGTTCTACCGGATACCGGTGGATGAGCGTTTCCCACTCCCGTGGGGATGAACCGGACCGGATTCTTCAGGAACAGGATACGGATGATGTGGTTCCCACTTCCGTGGGGATGAATAATATCGATTCTTCTTACTGTTTTACCCGGGCTATCGCATGCAGGGGGAATGGGGGGCGGCAGCCCCCCGGGAATGATTCTCATTTAAGGAAGGCAGATCCCGTCTGAAACACCAATAGACAGAAACCTGGAAAGGATAGGCCGCCGCCCCCGAAGGGCGCCCCGGCGGCGGATTCACGGCCTTTCAGGAACCTGATAAAAGACGGGAAAATGGGTGGAGAAAAATCAAAGGGGGAAAATACCCATTAAAACCGGAATTCAATTCTTCTGACGGCGTACCCCGGCTATC
>CASGHA010000124.1 GCA_949319355.1 uncultured Methanospirillaceae archaeon
TGGCTTCGTGAGCAGTGAAGACCTTTACAAGCAGGCTACCAGGCTTATGCCCGGGGGAGTCAGCAGTCCTGTACGGGCGATCAAGCCGTATCCTTTCTACACCGCAGCTGCGTCAGGTGCGAAGGTCCAAACTATCGATGGTCAGGAGCTCATCGACTGCTGCCTGGGATACGGGCCGCTCCTTTTGGGACATTGTCATCCGTTTGTCATGCAGGCCATCCAGGAACAGGTCACGAGTGGATGGCTCTATGGCACGCCGGCCCCTGCAGAAGTCAGGCTGGCTGGCATGGTTACCGGCGACCATCCGGGAATGGATATGGTACGGTTCGTATCGACGGGCTCGGAGGCGACGATGGCTGCTATCAGGCTTGCCAGGGGATATACCGGAAAGACGGACATCGTCAAGGTTGAAGGAGGTTTCCATGGTGCGCACGACGCCGTCCTTGTAAAGGCAGGCTCCGGGGCGACAACGCTTGGTATACCCGATTCAGCAGGAGTCCTCGGTGACCTTACCTCTCATACCCGTCAGGTCCCCTACAACGACCCCGAAGCACTCGAGAGGATCCTCTCTCGCGACGAATCGGTTGCAGCCCTGATAATGGAACCAGTTCTTGGCAACATCGGACCTGTTCTTCCACAACCACGGTACCTCGAGGAGGTCCGATCTATTACCAGGGATCATGATGTCCTTCTGATCCTGGACGAGGTCATTACCGGGTACCGCCTCGGGATTGGCGGGGCACAGGTAAAATACCGGGTACGTCCTGATATTACCACTCTCGGAAAAATCCTCGGGGGGGGTCTTCCAATTGGTGCGTTCTGCGGCAGGCGGGAGATCATGGAACTGGTCGCCCCGGCCGGCCCCGTTTACCAGGCAGGCACGTTCAACGGCAACCCCTTAAGCCTTGCCGCAGGAATCGCGACGATTGGATGGCTCCACCAGAATGAAGGGATATACCGGCACCTCGATGACCAGGTAAGGGCAATAAGCGAGTCCATACCGCCAGACGCAGGGGGATCGTTCGTAAGCACCGGGTCGATGTTCAAGTATTTCTTCAGGTATGAGCCCCCGAGGGACTATTCCTCGGTTAAACAATGTGATACTTCACGGTTCAACAGGTTCTGGCAGAAAATGCTCCAACTCGGAATATTTCTGCCCCCGTCACAGTTCGAGACCAATTTCCTTTCAGTTGCGCATGGAAAGACTGAAACCGATGCCATAGCAGCAGGGTATGCGGCATGCCTGTCAGAATAGGGACCCGGGGCAGCAGCCTTGCGCTTGTCCAGGCAAAAAAGGTCGCAGAGGCCCTGGAAAGGGACGGCATCGACTGCGAGGTTGTGCCGATGGCAACCCAGGGAGATCTGGTAAGTGGTGTCCCCCTGCACGAGATCGGAGGGCAGGGTGTATTCGTCCGGGCCCTTGACGAAGCTCTCCTGGAGGGGAAGATCGACTGTGCGGTCCACAGCATGAAGGACATCCCGGCAAAGAGGCCGAAAGGTCTTTTAACGTCAGCAATCCTGAAACGGGACCCCCCTGGTGATTTTCTTGTACATACTCTCCCCGATGCCGAGGTCAGGGTCATCGGGACCTCGAGCACGAGGAGGAGGGCGCAACTGCTCAGGTACCGGAAGGAAACAAGTATCGGGCACCTGCGCGGCAATGTAGAAACCCGTCTCCGCAGACTTCGTGAAGGCCGGTTTGATGCGATTGTCCTCGCGCATGCAGGGATATGCCGGCTCGGCCTGAGCCTCCCCGGGGAACCCCTGTCAACTGATATCTTTGTTCCTTCCCCGAACCAGGGTACCATTGCAGTTGTTTCCCGCGATGAGGAAAAAATTGGTTCAACCCTGGCCCCCCTTGATGACCCGGCAACAAGGCGGGACATCATGGTCGAACGCACGGTCATGGAGGAGCTCGGAGGAGGCTGTTTTACTCCTCTCGGTGTTTTTTGCAGTAATGGGAGGGTTATCGCCGAGGTCCTGTCACTCGACGGGACCCGGGCTGAACGATCGGAGGGAATGGTAACGGGTCACGATGACACGGTGGAGTTCGCCAGGGAACTGTTTGGCAGGTCCCGGGGACTAATATCTGATGCATATGAAAAACTGGGGATCAGTCATGGCGGGTAAGGTCTATCTCGTAGGGTCAGGGCCTGGCGGGCAGGGACTCCTCACCAGGAGAGCCGCGGATATCATCAGCAGGGCCGATGTCATCCTGTACGACCAGCTCCCGGGAGAGAGGATCCTGTCTTCCCTCCCGGAACGGGCGGAGAAGATCGACTGTGGAAAGTTCGGCGGACGTCACACCCTTGAGCAGGATGACATTGAAAAGGTGATGGTATCCCGGGCAGCCGCCGGAAAAACCGTTGTACGTCTCAAAGGTGGAGATCCTTTTGTCTTTGGAAGGGGTGGCGAGGAGCTCGAGATATTGCATGCAGCCGGTATCGAAGCAGAGGTTGTTCCAGGTGTGACCAGTGCCGTAGCCGTACCGGCAGCAGCCGGTATCCCTGTGACCCACAGGAAGTATGCCTCGACGGTGACGTTCATCACCGGACATGAGGACCCTGAAAAGGAAGGTTCGGCGATAGACTGGGAAAGCCTTGCCCGGATTGGTGGGACACTCGTGGTGCTGATGGGAGTGAAAAATCTTCCGATCATCGCGGAAACCCTGGTCCGCCATGGGAAGGACGAAAAAACACCGGTCGCCGTCATTGAAAACGGTCTCCGTGAAAACCAGAGGGTCATTACCGGTTCCCTGTCAGATATCGCGGAGGTATGCCGGCAGGAAAAGGTCAAGCCACCCGCGGTAATCGTGATAGGCGATGTTGTGAGCCTGTATGACCCTTTAAGGCCTGTCCTGGTCCCTCCAGATGGAGAGGAGCCATCCGGCTGTCCGGACTGAACGCCAAATCCCAGCTTTTTTTAATTATCCTCAGTGTACTTTACTAGGATGGAGGAACCCCCGGGCGGACGGACCAAGGATGAGATCCGTGCAATAGCCTTTTTTAAACTGGGCCTTAACCGAAACGACACATTCGCGGACCTCGGGTGCGGCGCAGGGACGGTGGCGATCGAAGCGTCACGACAGGTGAAGACGGTCCATGCCGTTGATATCAGCCCCCGGACCGTTGCCTTTGCCACGCAGGCGGCGGAGTCACAGGGCTGCCGGAACATCCATTTTCACACCGCTGATGCAGCGGAATTCCTCCACGGACTGAATGAGCTTGACGTTGCCTTTGTCGGTGGGTCGAAGTCGCTCCGGGCCGTCATTAGGGAACTGGCCCGTCTGACTGTCAGGAAAGTTGTGGTATCCGCCGTCCTGCTCCGGACTGTTCACGAAGCGGTGGGTGCCATGAAGGATGCCGGCCTATTCCAGGAGGCGGTCCTGGTACAGGTTTCACGTTCTCAGCCCCTTGCCGGGGATATCATGTTCAGGCCCCTTGACCCGGTATATCTGATCGCCGGAGGTGCCCGGGAGTGCTGACCGGTGTAGGCCTTGGCCCAGGTGACCCGGAACTCCTTACCCTGAAGGCAGTACGCCTCATCAGGGAGGCGGATGCGGTGTATGTGCCTGGAAAACGGGCTTACGAGCTGGTCCGGCCTTATCGCGAACCTGTTCAGATCGAGTTCCCGATGAGCCCTGACGAAGATGAGATCAGACGGTGCCTTGAGGTGCATGCAGACCAAATAGCTGCCGTTGCGAAAAAAGGGCTTGTCGTATTCGGCCTGATCGGAGACCCGAACTTCTTTTCCACGTATTCAAGGCTCTGTGCGATCATGGAGAAACGCCACCCCGGTATCGTGTGCAGCACTGAGCCCGGGGTTTCGGCGATAACCGCCTTTGCCGCAATTGCGAAAGTCGCAGTCCAGGGTGGTTTCTCGGTTTCAGACGGGACCGGTGAATCCGCCCGGATCCTGCTGAAGGTCAGGAGGCCGAGGGAAGCTGCGGACGCGCTCCGTCATGAAGGATACACCCGGTTCGTCCTTGTTGAAAGGATGTACATGGAAGGTGAAAAGGTGCATTTAGAGGTCCTGCCTGAAGAAAGTGATTATTTCAGTATCCTGTACGCGGAGATGTGAGATGGCCGAGGTTTATTTTGTCGGTGCCGGCCCCGGTGACCCGGATCTCATCACTGTGAAGGGAATGGAACTCGTAAAGAAGGCTGATGTCCTGGTCTACACCGGTTCCCTGGTCAACCCCGAACTCGTGGACCGCTCGAAAGCGCAGGTCAAGGTGGACAGCCACAGGAAAACCCTCGAGGAGATTGTCCCCCTGATGGCTCGTCATGCAAGGGAGGGCTCACTTGTCGTCAGGCTCCATACTGGCGACCCCTCATTGTACGGGGCAATCATCGAACAGATAGACCTGCTCGAGAAGGCCGGTGTGACTTGCAGGGTCATTCCCGGTGTTTCCTCCCTGTTCGGAGCGGCTGCAGCTCTCAAGGCACAGCTCACCCAGACCGGGGTCTCGGACACGCTTATTATCACAAGGCCGGCCGGTGCTACCCTTGTGGAGGACCTGATACCTGACCTTTCAACCTTTAATACGACCTTTGTGGTGTTTCTTGGCTCTGATAAAATCCGCGAGGTCATTCAGAAAACCCGCTTCCCGGCAGACACCCCGGCTGCGGTCGTGTACCATGCAAGCTGGCCTGATGAGATAGTACTCCGTGGAACTGTCGCCACCATTGCCACGCAGGCCGAGGAGGCCGGTATCCGGAAGAGTGCGCTCCTCATGGTCGGGGATGTCTTTGACCCGGAAAGGCACGGTCTTACGAGGTCGGTGCTGTATACATGAACGGGAAGGAAGTCCTGGTAACCGCCCTGCCCCATGGCATGGGTGCCGCTAGGAAGGTCGCTTCGTTCCTCGGAGCCGATTTCGTCCCGTATGACCCTGGCCTGTTTGACCGGGTATTTTCACAGTACAGGGCAATCGTCGCGGTCATGGCAGCAGGCATCGTCGTCAGGAAGATTTCCCTGCTCACCACTTCAAAATGGTCGGATCCGGCGGTCATTGTAATCACGCAGGACCTCCGTTATGCGGTTCCTCTTCTTGGAGGACACCATGGTGCAAACGCTCTTGCCCAGGAACTGGGTGGTCTCGGTATCACGCCGGTGATCACAACAGCCACAGAGAACTCGGGAAAGGAAGCTGTAGAAGTTGTCGGTACCCGTCTTGGGTATGAAGTTGTCAACAGGGAATCGACGAAGCCTGTGAACACGGCCATTCTCTCCGCACCCGTCCCCGTTTTCTCTGTTGAAGGTCCTGCCATGGTCATCGCCGGTCAGAAGGTCGCAGTTCTGGTGAAAAAAGGCGAATATTTCGTGGGTATCGGCTGCAGGAAGGACATTACCCGGGAGGAAATAGAGAAGGCGATCCAGTCCGCGCTTGACCTCGCAGGAATTCCCTGCGACGAGGTAATGGTGTACGCATCTACCACCATGAAGTCGCACGAGTCAGGCCTGATTGAGGGTGTCCGTGGGGTGGGTGGCGTCCTTGTCTTTGTGCCTGACGATGTTCTCATGGACGCAGGCAGGGTTTCAATGTCTGAAGCGACACGGATAGGGCTCCCTGGCGTGGCGGAACCCTGTGCTCTCGCAGTTTCAAGAAAAAAGGAACTTATAATGGAGAAACAGGTATACGGAGGGGTTACCATTGCCATCGCACGGTGAAAAAAAATCCCCTGGAAAATTATACATTGTCGGGATAGGCCCTGGCAGCCAAGGGCAGATAACAGGTGACGCAACGAAGGCAATCCGGGACTCCGAGGTTATCATAGGGAATGCCGCGTACCTGGACCAGATAGCAGGGCTCACGAGCGGAAAAAGAGTGATAAGGTCTTCGATGGGACACGAGGTGGAACGCGCCCGTGAAGCCGTCGGACTGGCATCCAGATCGAGAGTGGCCATGGTGAGTGGGGGAGATCCCGGGGTATACGGCATGGCGGGCATCGTCCTCGAGGTCGTTGACAACATGGGAAGCAGCATCCCTGTTGAGGTAATACCCGGTGTTACAGCCGCTACGGCAGCCGCTGCCCTTGTAGGCTCTCCGCTGTCGGGTGATTTCGCAGTTGTTTCCCTTTCTGACCTCCTGACCCCCTGGGAAGTAATCGAACACCGCCTGCGCGCTGTCGTACGTGCTGGTATGCCGTTGGTGCTCTACAACCCGAGGAGCAGGACCCGGTCCGCGAACTTTGGCCGGGCTATGAAAATAGTCCTTGATATTCTCCCGGATTCAACACCCATGGCTCTTGTCAGGCATGCGTACCGGGAGGGTGAACAGGTCATAACCTTGACCGCAGGTGAATGGGAGACCGTCGAGGAACAGGTCGACATGCACACGGTCGTGATCATAGGCAGTGAAGAAACGAGGTTCTGGAGAAATGGAAATGAAACCAGAGGAATCATTACCCCGCGGGGATACCACAGGAAATACGTATACTGACCTGGGGGCAGATACTGCCGAAGGCTATGCCATATCGTCTCGTTCCAGGGCACTTGCAAGGGAGGAGGTAGGGAATTCCACTCCCGAGGACCGCGTGAGACAGCGGTGCTCAGTGGCGGTTGGCGATTTTGGAATGGCCGCGCTTCTCCGCTTTGTGGACGACCCGGTATCCGCCGGCGTCCGGGCCCTCAGTACCAAGGCACCGATAATCACCGATATCAGGATGGTGGAGGTCGGCATCCAGAAAAAAGGGCACCATTCGCCCATCATCTGTGCCCTTGACCATGCGGCTGACCGGGAGCAGTACCCCGGGATCACCCGGACATCGGCCGGGATACTTGCCCTGTCAGGACGCCTTGACGGTGCCGTTGTGGTCATAGGAAATGCACCCTCGGCGCTCCTTGTGCTCTGCCGGCTCATAAGGGAACAGGGAATACGGCCTGCATTGGTAATCGGTTCCCCTGTCGGGTTCGTAAATGCTGCGGAATCCAAGGAGGAGCTCCGCGGGACCAGTGTACCTTCGATCAGCACCGAGGGGACACGGGGCGGGACACCTGTTGCTGTCGCGGCCATGAACGAGATCATAACCATCCATGCAGAACAACAAGCCAATAGAGTCTAAAATTCTCAATGAGTCTTTGACGGACCCTGTTTCCGGGTTCAGGTATCCCCGGGAGTGGGTCGATGCCTGTAAGGACACCGCAGCACTCGACAAGGTACGTCAGGGGCTCTCGGTCCTCACCGCTGGTGGACTCGTACTGGCGCGGGGGTATTCAACAGGCACAACGGCGGCTGCAGCGGCAAAAGCGGCGGTTATTTCTCTCTTACGCCCGGTCGCCGCCGTCAGGGTCATCACTCCGAGCAAAGTGGCAGTCAGGGTCCCTGCTGAGGGCAGGGCCGGTTCCGCCAGGTCAATCAAAAACCCGGGTGACCACCCGGCAGACATCACCGGTGGCCTGGAGATAATCGCTGAAGCCTTTCCAAGTGAAAAGGGTTGTAAAATTGAATACGGTGAAGGTATAGGTAGATTTTCACGTACGACACCCCGGTACCGCGAGGGTGATCCCGCGGTCAGCCCACAGGCTGCCGACTGTATTACCGGTGCTGTGCGCGAGGCGGTTTCTGAATCCGGATTGCCGGGTGTGAAGGTCGTTATCCGAGTGCCTGCCGGCAGGGAAACTGCAAAAAAGACCCTGAATGAAAGGGTGGGGGTTTTCAACGGCCTTTCAATTCTCGGGACGACCGGCTTTGTCGAGCCATGGGATGACCACCTTTCAGAGTCGGTCTGGGACCGGATAGGGTCTTCGGACCACCCCGTACTCACTACCGGCCGCATCGGGATGAAGTTTTGCAGGATGCTGTATCCGGATCGGCAGGTGCTGCTGATCGGGTCCCGTATCGGCGACGCGCTGGACCGGTCTCCGGAAGGGACCATCCTCTGCGGCCTTCCTGGTCTCATCCTGAGGTTCATCGACAAGGAGATCTGCTTTGGCACGTCGCATGGCACGGTTGAAGAGCTTATGGAGGACCCTTCATGCCGGGAAAGGGTGGATTCGGGTCTAAGACGCTACAAGGAACGGTATCCCCATGTGACCGTCGTCCTCCTGGACCGCAAGGGAGGGATTACGGGGATGACACCATGAAGGTTGTGGGTGTAGGATGTGGGCCCGGGATGCTGACTCGTGAGGCGATCGAGGCAATCCGGACGGCCGGCCATATCGCCGGCTCAAAGAGAGCCATTGAAATTGCCTCGGAGTATATCCCTGAGGGCGTCAGGGCCGAGGTTATATCGGACTATGCCCGGATTACACATTACCCGCCAGGAACGGTCATCCTTTCCACAGGTGACCCGATGCTTGCAGGACTTGGGAAATCGGCATCGGAGGTCGTCCCTGGGATCTCCTCCTTTCAGATAGCGACTGCCAGGTTGAAAATCCCCCAGGAGTCCTGCCTAATCATCGACGCCCATGGAAAGGATATCTGTTCTGTCCTGGACTCTGCACGTCTGGGTCTCGGGGCAGGTCGTACCCTTTTCATATTGGCAGACCCCGTTTCAGACCTGGAGGCCTTCTGCGTGGCGCTCGGGGGAAGGCACGGAGATCTCCGGGTAGCGGTCCTTAGTGACCTCGGGTATCCTGAAGAGTCAATTGCCAGGGGCACCGTGGCATGCCCGCCAAAACCGGTGACCCGGTTGTATTGTATCATTATTGGAACATTTTAAGCCGGTTCATGGTAAAGTACCTGAATCAGTCATATGCGGCCTGACCTGCAGGTAATACCATTGCGGGGGCTTGATGAAAAACCGGTTCCAGGTGTATCCGATGGATAAAAAAGTTAAGAACGGGCTATCACTCATTTGTTTCGTTGCAGGTTTCATCCTTGTCATGACCCAGGACCTGCGCCAGTTTTCAACGATGTCCTTCGGCTTTTCCTGGCCTTATGCCGCCATGTTTTACCTTGGGCTTCTTCTGATGGCTTTTGGTTACTACCTCCGGGGGTGACTGCTCCCGAAGCAGCTGCTCCCCTGCTATCTTAGAAGGTATTCTTTCAGGCATTGTTCAGTAATCCGTTTTTCCTCTCCGGGAAGGATTACCCTGATTCTCATGAAAACGCCCATCTCTGTTTTAATCACCCAGGCTGACCCTCCCGTTTTCTACCTTTATAAGTTCATCCCGTACGAGCGAAGCCAGGATCCGGCTCATGCGGTCCGAAGGGACCCCTGTTGTCTCAACAAGGTCATACTCAGCCGCTTCCCCTGCCTGAAGGAGGTGAGACAGGACCCTGCCACGGATTTTCCTGTCAGACCCGGAAAAGGGTTTCTGTCGCGAATAATGTGCGCTTCTCCTGTTTGGGTTCTGGACGTGCAACCCGATAACCGCACCAAGGTCCATGAGTGCATAGTACCAGTGCCTTGGATTGGCGATATCAAGAGAATCCCTGACCATTGGGAGGATGTCCCGGTCGTTAACATTCCGGGCTCCGGGAAAAAACGTGTAGAGAAAAACCCGCCTGATATTCGTCTCTACGAAAACAACCGGGGCCTCATACGCGAATGCAGCTATTGAACAAGCCGTGGCATGTCCGATATGGGGAAATGACTCAAGCACTTCCGGATCGGAAGGGAGGACACCACCCATCTGACAGGTTATGATCTGCGCAGTTTGCATAAGCGCGCGGGCACGGCGGTTGTAACCAAGGCCTTTCCAGGTCGCGAGGACATCGGCAAAGGGTGCAGCCGCAAGGGTTTTAAAGTCAGGGAACCGTGAAATGAAACCGGGAAACAGTTTTAGCACTCTTGGGACCTGCGTCTGCTGGAGCATGACCTCGGAAACGAGAACATTATAGGGGCTTGGGTCTGACCGCCATGGCATCTCCCGTGAATGCTCCAGGTAAAATGAATAAACCTCCTTTTGGAACTCCGGGACAAGTTCTTCAGGAACGCCGCCGCCTGACAGGACTTTTTCTGCGATCCTGTTTATCCCTGAAGGTATGCCTGAACAACCGGCGTACACGGGCCGTCCTTCATCCAGCATGTATCTCATCCCTTGGAATGCCCGCCCGGATAATCCTTCATATCCTGTCACCTGATATTGAAGTATGACCGTTCCGGCTGCCTACCCCGCCGATGCTGAGCCTGCCCATCCGGACATGAAACGGGCGGTTATCAGGAATGGCAGTACTGTCCGGAAGGGACGTTATGTCCTGTACTGGATGCAGTCATCCCACCGGTTTTCAGAAAATCCTGCCTTGAGATGTGCTACGATTCTTGCGAACCGGCTTCAGGTCCCGGTAGTCGCATGTTTTGTATTCATGCCCGGGTACCCGGGGGCAAACCGTCGCAGCTGCCAGTTTCTCCTCGAAGGTCTTATTGACGCGGAAAAGATGTTCAATGATGCCGGAATAGGGTTCCATACCATGATAGGTGACCCCCACTCTGCTGTCCTTCGTCTCTCAAAGGATGCTGCCGCGGTCATCATGGACGAGGGATATCTCCGGCACCAGCAGGCGTGGTACAGGGAGGTCAGCCTGAAAGCCACCTGTCTCGTCATCAGCGTGGAAGCAAATGTCGTCGCCCCGGTCAGGAAGGTGTCTTCAAAGGTGGAGTACTCCGCCGCTACCATCAGGCCGAAAATCCACCGGTGTATGGCGGACTACATTGATCCGTCACCAGACGTTCTCCCTCAATACGAGGCTGATGAAAACCTGGTTGAAGACCGTGTCTATGCACGTTCCCTTGAGGACATAGCTGAAATCGTCAGCAGGGAAAAAGGGCCTTCACCGTCTCCTTTTTTTCATGGTGGGACCCAGGAAGCCGTGCGCCGCTTTTCAGCCTTCCTTTCATCAGGCCTGGATGCCTACCAGGAGACCCGCAACGATCCCGTTTCAGGCGTTCTCTCCCACATGAGCCCATACCTCCATTTTGGCCATGTGTCTCCTGTATATCTGGCAAGAAAAGCGATAGAAACCGATTCTCCAGGCACTGAAGCCTTTATCGAGGAACTCGTGGTGCGTAGGGAACTTGCGATGAACTACGCGCTGTACAATCCCTCGTATGACCGTTATGAAGGAATACCCGCATGGGCGAAACGGAGCCTGGACTCTCATCGCTCCGATCCGAGGCGTTATCTGTACTCGTTTGGAGAGTTCGAGATGGCCGAGACCCATGACCCCTACTGGAATGCCGCACAGGAGGAGATGCGGATTTGTGGAAAGATGCAGGGTTACATGCGTATGTACTGGGGGAAAAAAATCCTCGAATGGAGCGCCACCCCTGAGGAGGCTTTTGAAACGGCGGTGTGCCTGAACGACCGGTACGAGCTGGACGGCCGTGACCCAAACGGATATGCCGGGATAGCATGGTGTTTCGGTACCCATGACCGTCCCTGGAAGGAGCGGCCGGTGTTTGGCATGGTGAGATACATGAACGAATCAGGCCTGAGACGGAAGTTTGACGCGGATGCCTATGTTGAAAAAGTCAGGTCATATGGCGGCCGCCTGTAGGATCGGGGTCAGGTCCGCCTGAACATCCTGTCAAGGTCATGGGCGGTGAACCTCACCATGGTGGGTCTCCCGTGCGGGCACGTATGTGGGTGGGAGCACCTCATGAGTTGTTTTAAAAGGCGGTTTCCCTGTTCAACCGTACAAAATGCTCCGGCTTTCACTGCGGCCCGACATGCGACCACCTGGGCCACCCGCTCCCTGAAAGGCTTTTTCTGGGATGGGACGTCGTGGAGGACTGCGGAAAGAAGATCCCTGACCTCAGAAGGGCTGCTTGTCTGGCCGAGGACTGCCGGGACCGACCGGACGGCAAAGCTCCCGGCCCCGAAAGGTTCGACTACGAACCCGGCACGCTCCAGGTCAGGCAGGTATTCCTCAAGGGACTGTGTTTCTGACGGTGAAAGGACGAGGGGGACAGGGACTATCAGGTCCTGGCCTGAAGTGGCACTCCGTTCCAGGACCTGTTCGTACAGGACGCGTTCGTGGGCGGCATGCTGGTCTATGATCCATAGGGCACCATCAGCCCCCGTAGCAACAAGAAAGAGGTCATTTACCTGGGCGATGACCTCAGGGCCCTCATCATCCGTGTCCCGATCTGGGATGAGCTCACTTTGGCGGAGCCTCTGCTCGGTGTCCCGGAGGACTGATGGGGAGGGTTCCCTGACCTCCCATCCGTCCCCCCCCCTGTGTTTTTCGGTCCGGTACAGACCCTCACGGGTGATGGTCTCCGGGACCAGCCCCGATGTCAACGGGGTAGGGAAGAGGTCAGCCCGTGCTAATGAATTTTCCACTGATAGTTGCACCGCATCAGCAACCAGGTCCTCACCTTCGAACCTGACAAGGAGCTTTGCCGGGTGAACGTTCACATCGACCCGCGAGGGGTCAAGGTCGACCGTGATGCAGCCTACCGGCCATGAACCGTGCGGGAGGAGGTCCCTGTAGGCGTCCCTGACGGCTTGCTGGAGCCGCGGTGACCGTACAGGGCGGCCATTCAGGATGATAAAAAGCCGGTAGGGATCCTGTCTGGTTACTCCGGGTAACGCAAGGACCCCATTTACAGTGATCCGGTCATCGGCCGGGTAGACCTGGAAG
>CASGHA010000125.1 GCA_949319355.1 uncultured Methanospirillaceae archaeon
AACGTCGAGGAGGACGATGTCCTTCGTTTCACCCGAGAGGACACCTGCCTGGATTGCCGCTCCAACCGCGACGCATTCATCTGGATTGATCCCCTTGTCAGGTTCTTTCCCTAGGATTTTCCGCACAGTCTCCTGCACGAGCGGGATACGGGTCGCCCCTCCCACGAGGAGGACATGATCAATGCCTGATGCCGAGATCTTGGCGTCTGAGAGAGCCTGGTTCACCGGGCCAACGGTCGCCTCCACAAGGTCGCCGACCAGTTGTTCGAACTTCGCCCTCGTAAGGTCAATGTCCAGGAACTTCGGACCTGTGGGACCAGTTGTGATGTAGGGAAGGTTGATGTTCGTTTTCTGTTTCTGGGAGAGCTCAATCTTTGCATTCTCTGCCGCGTCCCTGATTCTCTGCATGGCCATCGGGTCCGTGGAAAGGTCGATGCCCTCCTTCTTCCTGAATTCGGATACGATGAAATCGACGATTCGCTCGTCGAAGTCGTCCCCACCGAGCCTGTTGTTTCCTGAGGTCGCCCTGACCTCGAAGACTCCGTCGCCAAGGGTCAGGATCGATACATCGAAGGTCCCGCCGCCCAGGTCGTACACAAGGATCGTGGCCTCCTTTTCCTTGTCGATCCCGTATGCAAGTGCACTTGCAGTGGGTTCGTTGATGATCCGCAGGACTTCAAGACCTGCGATCCTCCCTGCGTCCTTGGTGGCCTGGCGCTGGGCATCATTGAAATAGGCAGGGACCGTGATGACCGCCTTGTTCAGCTTTTCTCCCAGGTACGCCTCTGCATCTATCTTGAGTTTCTGAAGGACCATCGCCGAGATCTCCTGGGGAGTGTAGGTCTTGTCGAGGACCTTCAGCTTTTCATCTGTACCCATCCTCCTTTTGACGGAGATGACCGTTCCGTGCGGGTTGGTAACCGCCTGCCGCTTTGCGAGACTGCCGACAAGCCGCTCCCCCTCTTTGGTGAATGCGACCACAGAGGGTGTCGTCCTCCCGCCTTCCGCATTAGGGATGACGGTTGCCTTGCCTCCCTCCATGATCGCCATGCATGAGTTCGTCGTACCCAGATCAATTCCAAGAATCTTTTCTGATGTCATTTTTATCACGCCTCCTCATTTCCTTTCGAAACCACGACCTTTGCACACCGGATAACCTTTCCGTTCAGGCAGTAGCCTTTTGATACCTCCTCGACCACGGCCCCTTCCGGCTTGTCAGCGGGAATACAGGCTATCGCATCATGCTCCTGGGGACTGAACCGTGCTCCAAGAGCCTCAATCGCGATGATGCCATGCCGCGCGAGGATACTGTCAAAAAGTTTTTTTATCTTCTCAATGCCTTCCCGTGTCTCCTGCTTTTCCTCTTTCAGGGCCCTTTCAAAGTTATCCGCGACCTCGAGCATGTCCCTGGCAAAGGCCTCGTTTGCAAGGGCGATGCGGTTGTTCATGTCGCGTTCGGTTCTTTTTCGGTAGTTTTCGAAATCAGCTGCAAGACGCAGAAACCGGTTGTTCAGCTCATCGTACCTGTCTTCAGGAGTCTCCGTTGCTCCATCCGTAACACCAGAGATATTATCCTGATTTGAGTCTTTATCCTGCATTTGAGCGTCATTTCCCGGTATTTCTGCGTCCTGTTCCATGGCCGTGCCTATATTGAATGTATTGTGGTTCTATATATAGTTATGTATAAAACAAAGTCAATTAAAACACCATTTTGCATCTAAAAGAGAAAAAAACTCACAATTCAACCTTATATAGAAAAAACAGGCACTAACTTAAAGTTAGGGATTCTGCGGGCAAGGAAGCCGGACCGCCCGTAAACTCATTCTGATATGATATGAACACCTTATCTATCCACCATGAAGTGGGCACTCCTGTCGGTCTGGGACAAGTCGGGGATCGTTGATCTCGCACGTGTGTTGTCCCGGGCCGGGTATTCGTTTATCAGCTCAGGTGGGACCGGGACCGCTCTGAAGGCAGAGGGTATTGCATATATGGATGTCGCCTCCTATACGGGTTTCCCCGAGATGATGGGCGGCAGGGTCAAGACCCTCCACCCTCGTATCCATGGCGGACTGCTGGGGAGGAGAGGGACCGATGACGCAGTCATGAAGGAGCACGGAATAGTTCCGATCGACCTACTCGTTGTGAACCTCTACCCGTTTGAGAGTATGTCCGCCCAGGCATTGTCGCTGCCCGAACTCATCGAGTTCATTGATGTCGGCGGGCCTGCGATGATCCGTGCAGCTGCAAAAAACTACAAGGACGTATCGGTCATCACCGATCCTGTCGATTATCCTGCGGTGGCCAGTGCGATCGAAAAGGGTGGTTTTTCTGAGGAAGAGCGCTTTTCACTGGCGGTAAAGGCATTTTCCCGCACGGCCGCATATGACGCAGCCATCAGCAACCACCTTGGTTCAGTCGGGACATCTTTCCCTCTGGCCCTGACTCTGCAGTTTCCAAACGGGAGGGCTCTCAGATATGGTGAGAACCCCCACCAGGAGGCAGCGGTGTATGGTACCGGGGGTATCGCCGGCGCACTGCCTCTGCAGGGAAAGCAGATGTCTTATAACAATTATCTCGATTTGAACTCCGCAGCAGCCCTGGTACGTGAGTTCGAGGAGCCCTGTGCGGTTATTGTCAAACACAACAACCCCTGCGGGGTGGCATCGGGACCGAATCTCCTCCAGGCATATGTGGAGGCCAGGGAAGCGGACCCCGTTTCTGCCTATGGGTCAGTAGTCGTATTGAACCGCGAGGTGACACGACCCCTCGCCGAGGAAGTCGTAAAGACCTTTGTGGAGGTTCTCGCAGCCCCTTCTTTCACTCCTGAAGCACAGGAGATCCTTTCCCGGAAGGAAAACCTGCGGATCATCGTCCTTGGTTCCCCTGTTCCCGGGGTGGAAGTGCGGTCGATCGATGGAGGTCTGCTTGTGCAGAGGACCCCCCTCAACAGGGAGCATTGGAAGGTCGTCACCGACAGGGATCCCACACCCGCCGAATGGAACGCCCTCCAGCTCGCATGGAAAGTATGCGCGCACACGAGGAGCAATGCAATCGTCTTTGCCAACCAGTTCAGGACACTCGGAATAGGTGCCGGGCAGATGAGCCGGGTGGACTCGGCCAAGATTGCGATGCAGAAAGCAAGCGGGTCTCTGAAAGGTTCGGCGGTTGGGTCGGATGCATTCCTGCCATTCCCTGATACCCTTGAAGTCGCCGCATCTGCAGGGGCAACGGCACTGGTACAGCCGGGTGGCTCTATCCGTGACGACGAGGTCATCGCAGCAGCGAACAGGCTCGGTGTCGCCATGGTCTTTACAGGCACGCGGCATTTCAAGCACTGATCCGGACTGTCAGGGTTCCAGGACAACTGCCTTTTTTAGATGAAGACAGGTGCTCTTTTTGTCCCCTCGCTAATAGGGGCCATCATTAAACAATCTTCAGAGAACCGGCAAAATGACATAACCGGTCAGGGTCTGTGGTGCCTTCTCTCTTTCTGCAAGGGAAAATGAAAAAGGTCATAACCCGCAAACAGACAGGCTATGATGTAAATCCGGATGGGTGAACCATGATGGTGCAGTTACCCGCTGTCTTTTATATGGCTGGTTCCAAACACTGCTATGTGGTGGATTATTCCATGACAGATCGTTTTATTCTCTGAAAAGATACGTTTTTTCGACACGACACTTCGTGACGGGGAACAGACCCCGGGTGTATCGCTCTCACCTGAAGCGAAATGCGAAATTGCAGGAAAATTATCTGATATCGGCGTTTCGGTGATAGAAGCCGGTTCTGCCGCTGCATCGGAGGGTGAACGGGATGCAATCAGGATGATCGCAGGACAAGGCCTGAAGGCGGAGATCTGTACGTATGTCCGGGCTCTCCGGGAGGACATTGATTATGCTGCCGACCTCGGCGCTGACTCGGTCCATCTCGTCGTGCCGTCAAGCGACCTCCATATCCAGAAAAAACTGCGAAAGACAAGGGACCAGGTCCTTGAGATGGCTTTTTCTGCCGTGACGTATGCCAGGGACCATGGCCTCATGGTCGAGCTCTCGGCCGAGGACGCGTCAAGGGCTGACCAGGACTATCTCCTCTCCCTTTTCAGGGGAGGTGTGGAAAGGGGGGCCGACCGTTTGTGTTTCTGTGATACGGTTGGGCTGCTTACTCCTGAACGGGCTGCCGGGGTCATCCCTCCGCTCTGTGTCGCGCCATTGTCGATCCATTGTCACAACGACCTTGGCTTTGCCCTGGCTACCACGGTTTCCGCAATGAGGTCCGGGGCGGGTTGTGCCCATACGACGGTGAACGGGCTCGGGGAACGGGCTGGCAACACGGCATTCGAGGAGCTCGTCATGTCTCTCGAAGTCCTATACGGGTACGAGACCGGTATCAGAACGGAGGAAATCTATCCCCTTTCCTCACTTGTCTCACGGCTCACCGGTGTCCCACTTGCGACCAACAAGGCCATTGTCGGGGAAATGGCATTCACCCATGAAAGCGGCATCCACGCCCACGGGGTGCTCAGGGAACCAAGTACCTACGAACCGGTACGCCCCGAGTCCGTAGGCCGGAGGCGCCGGATAGTACTCGGGAAGCACTCAGGATCGGCATCGGTTGACGCGGCACTATCAGAGTTGAACTATCATCCGGACGAACCCCAGAAAAAGGAAATTCTCAAGAGGATCAAGTCACTTGGCGATGAAGGAAAACGGGTCACCGATGCAGACCTCATGGCAATAGCAGAGGCGGTCATGGGGCTTACCTGCCAGCCGACCCTCAGGCTTCGTCAAGTGACGGTTGTATCCGGAAACACTGTTATTCCGACGGCATCGGTAACACTGGTCGTAAAGGGCGAGGAAGTGACTGGGGCAGCCACCGGGACGGGCCCCGTTGATGCCGCCATAGAAGCCCTCAGGAGGTCGGTGGCAGACGTTGCCGATATCAGGCTCGAGGAATATCATGTCGATGCTATACGGGGCGGGACCGATGCCCTAGTCGATGTGACGGTGCGTCTTGCGAAAGATGGAAAAATCATTACGTCACGGGGCGCCCGTACAGATATTATAATGGCATCCGTGGAGGCAGTGATATCCGGGATGAACCGGCTCATAGGGAGGGAATAATGAAAAACGGAGCGCGGATACTGATTGAAAGTCTGAAAAGGGAGGGAGTATCGACCATCTTTGGGTATCCCGGGGGCTCTGTCCTCCCGATATACGACGAGCTCTATGATTCGGACCTCCAGCACATCCTTGTCAGGCATGAACAGGCAGCTGCGCATGCCGCTGACGGGTATGCGAGGGCGAGTGGCAGGATCGGTGTATGCCTTGCCACATCCGGTCCTGGGGCCTGCAACCTCGTCACCGGTATTGCAACAGCGTACATGGACTCGGTGCCGGTTGTCGCCATAACCGGACAGGTACCGACAGGCATGCTCGGAAACGACGCCTTCCAGGAGTCCGACATAACCGGGATCACCCTCCCGGTGACCAAGCATAATTATCTTGTAAAACGGACTGAAGACCTTGCACGGGTCATCAGGGAAGCATTTTTCATCGCCGGTACAGGGAGGCCCGGCCCGGTCCTGGTCGACCTCCCCAAGGATGTCAATACACGGGAAATTGACTTCAAACCCCCTTTGGACGAGGAGATGCAGATCAGGGGGTACAGACCGACCTTCAAAGGACATCCCAAACAGATAGCACGCGCAGTTGAATTGCTTCTCGAGGCAGAAAGGCCCGTGATCTATGCCGGAGGCGGTGTGATCTCGTCAGGTGCCTCACCTGAGCTGATCGCCCTTGCAGAACGCCTCTCCATTCCCGTTACCACGACGCTCATGGGCCTCGGCTGTTTCCCGGGTGACCATCCCCTGAACCTCGGGATGCTCGGGATGCACGGGACCGAGTACGCCAACTTTGCAGTAACTGAAAGCGACTGCCTGCTGGCAGTCGGTGCGCGGTTTGATGACCGGGTTACGGGCAAGGTGGACACATTCGCCCCACATGCCTCGATTATCCATATTGATATTGATCCGGCTGAGATCGGTAAAAACAAACCGGTGGATGTACCCATTGTGGGGGATGTCCGTTCTATCCTTGCCGATATGCTCGCCATGCTGAAAAAGGACGCATCACATGAAGTCTGGGTCGAACGTGTCAGGACCTGGAAGAAAAAGCACCCGCTCCGTTTCCGCGACGACGGTTCCCTGCGACCTCAGATGGTCGTAAAGGCATTATCTGATGCCCTGTCCCCCGATGGTGTCATCGTGAGCGAGGTCGGCCAGAACCAGATGTGGGCTGCCCAGTACTATGTCTTTAAGAAACCCCGGACATGGATAAGTTCCGGTGGGCTTGGAACGATGGGATACGGCTTTCCCGCGGCAATCGGTGCAAAATATGCATGTCCTGACTCCCAGGTCTTTGACATAGCGGGCGACGGCTCCATACAGATGAATATCCAGGAACTCGGGACGGCAGCCCAGTACAAGATACCAGTAAGGATTGCCATCCTGAACAACCAGTACCTGGGAATGGTCAGGCAATGGCAGGAACTCTTCTATGACCGGAGGTATGCCTATACGGAGCTGCCTCCCGTTGACTTTGTCAGGGTTGCAGAAGCATACGGCGTGGATGGCATCAGGGTAGAGGAGAAGGAGGAGATCGCCCCTTCAATTCGGGCGGCGATGGAAGCGGAAGGACCTTTTGTCCTGGATTTCCGCGTTACCAGGGAGGAAAACGTTTTCCCTATGGTCCCTGCCGGCGCGGCCATCAACGAGATGATCGGAGGTCACAAGCAATGAAACCCCATACCCTAAGCGTCCTGGTCGAGAACAAGGCCGGTGTACTCTCACGTGTTACGGGTCTGTTTTCCCGGCGGGGTTTTAATATCGAAAGCCTTGCGGTAGGTACCTGTGAGGAACCAGGGTTAAGCCGGATTACCATCGTATGTATCGGTGACGATGCGCAGATTGAGCAGGTCATCAAACAGCTCAACAAGCTGATAGAGGTCATCAAGGTCTCTGATATTACAGAAAATGACCGCGTGGAGCGCGAACTGGCACTCGTCAAGGTGAATGCCGAACCTGGTTCCGGACGTGCGGAGGTTATGCAGGTCGCCCAGATCTTCAGGGCGAATGTCGTGGATGTCGGGGCGAAAACGGTAATACTCCAGGTAATCGGGGATACCGATAAAATTGATGCGCTGGAGAAGCTGCTCAGACAATATGGGGTCATCGAGCTTGTCAGGACAGGGAAAATCGGAATACTGCGGGGCTCGAAAACCGTGAAAAGCGGAAAATAATCAATAAATCAACCTTTTTTCCTTAGAGTAGTCCCTCCCGGATTCGAAAGATAATTTTTATACCCTGTTATCGCAAACCATGCTATGCAATAGCGTAGCAGGGATACTGAATGAAACTACAATATGCATTTCTATTGATAGCAATCGTGGTAATTGGTGCATTTCTTTCAGGGTGCACACAACAGCAGGCATCGACGGCATCAGGCCAGGCTTTGAAGATCGGGGTGGTCGCCTCGATGACCGGTCCGTCCAGTACCACTGGTAAGGATGTCTGGCAGTCGGCAGAACTGGCGGCTGATGAAATCAACGCGAAGGGAGGAGTATATGTTAAGGAGCTTGGAAAAAGCGTCCCCATAGTCCTCGTGCAGGGAGATGATGAATCAACCAGGGAAGGAGGCCAGAAAGCGGTTTCAAGGATGCTTACCCAGGACAACGTTGACATGCTGGTGGGAGGGTTCTCGAGTGCTGTTGTTTCTGCCCACCAGTCAATGGTCGCTGAGCACAACGTCCCGTACATCATTACCGGAGCATCGACACCTGTCATCACGCGTCGGACCGATGTGAACACGAGCTTCATGTTCCACCACGCACCTACGACCGACGATTCAGGAAGCCAGACCACGCTGTTCATTGACGAGGGTATCCGGCCGGCAATCAATGAAAAGTTCGGCTACTCCGCTGACCGGCCGCTTCGGCTCGCTGTGCTGTACCAGGACAGCCCGTATGGAAAAGGTCACCTTGAGGCAGTGAAGAACACGATCTCAAACAGCAGCCTGAACATCAAGGTTGTCGCCGAGGAGTCCTTCAAGATGGGTGAAAGTGATTTCAGGACGGCGCTTACCAGTATCAAGAGTGCCGACCCTGATGTTGTCTATGTTGCGGCATTCCTAAACGAACAGATCCCCATAGAAACCCAGGCAATGCGGGATGTGGACCTGAAAAAGATCTTTATAGCAATTGAACCGAATGACGACCCGGACTTCTACAAGGGTGTCGGGAAATATGGCGAGTATTCCATAATTCAGAGCCGTTTCAGTCCTTATACCGTCCCGAAAGGGCCCACGGAGGCAGCTACAAAGAAATTTGTAACCGATTTCGATAAGAAATACGGTGGCTTCCCGGGTATGATGGGCGTTGCTACCTATGAGGGAGTCTATATCGGTGCGAAAGCGGTTGAGAACGCAGGCACGTTGAACAAACTGGCGGTCAGGAATGCCATAGCCGATCTGCAGATGCCTCAGATGGTCGAGGCGATGAAAGGCCAGACCATTAATTTCTCCAGGGACTTCCGGGAGAGCAAGTTTGACCTGACAATGGAACAGCTCATCTGGGACCCTGCAGTTAACGAAACGAGACCGAAGATTGTCTCACCCCAGAACCTCAAAGAGACCGGCTTCGTTCTGCCTGACTGGTTCGTCCCGGCGAAAGCATAACTCCTGAGAATACTTATTTTTGGCAAGAGACCTCTTTAGGGATATATACATGGAAATTGGCTTGGACATCTTCCTGCAGGTCGTGGTCTGGGGGCTGTATGCCGGGTGCATCTATATCCTCCTTGCCACCGGCCTGAACCTGATATTCGGAGTAATGAAGGTAGTGAACTTCGCCCACGGCCAGTTGCTCATGATCGGAGCGTATGTAACCTTTTCTTTCTTTGTCCTTACCGGGTTCAACCCCTATGTCCTCCTGGCCGCATCGGTACCGATCCTCATCATCCTCGGAGTGAGCATTGAAAGGCTGTGTTTCCGTCCAATCATGGGTACAGGAAAACTCAATGAGATCTTTATCAGCATTGGCCTGATCTATATCCTTGAAAACGTCGCGGCGATGATCTGGACTGATGAATGGAAGGTGATCAAAAGTCCCTTTGAAGCAATCACCGTTACCGTCGGGAGCATGAAAATTCCCGTCGACTATATCATCATTATCATTACTACCGCCGTCACCCTCGTCGCCCTGTACCTGTTCCTCAAGAAGTCACGGCTTGGCCTGGCGGTTCGGGCGACGAGTCAGAACCGCAAAGCCGCGATGCTGGTGGGAATTAATGTTGAAAGGATGGATATGCTCAGTTTCGGCATCGGGGCGGGCCTTGCCGGAGCTGCCGGTACGCTCTGGGTGGTAAGCGGCCAGGTTTTCAACCCGTACATGGGTTCAGTACCTGCGGTAAAAGCATTTGCAATCGTCATCATCGGAGGTCTCGGGAGTATTCCGGGTGCTATTATCGGGGGTCTTCTCCTTGGAATAGCAGAGAACTTTACGGTCTTTACCATAGGTGGTGCCTGGAAGGACGCCATCGCCTTCCTGATCCTAATCATTGTCCTGGTGCTGAAACCCACAGGACTGTTCGGAGAAAAGGCGGAGTAATGCTCATGGATGAAAAAAACCGGGTTATCCTGTTCATATGTCTCGCCGTGCTCGCGTTTGCATTCCTGCTCCCTCTCGCAACCGGACAAAATGCATACTATCTGACGGTCCTTATCCTGATGGTTATCTTCATCATCTTTGCATCAGCCTGGAACTTTCTCACCTATAGCGGCCAGGGGTCTCTGGGTCATGCAGCCTTCTTCGGAATTGGAGGGTATATTTCCGCACTGGTGGCAATGAAAAGCGGATTGACGCCATATTTGACCATATTTTTCGGAGGTGCGGGTGCTGCGCTCACTGGTCTCTTTATCGGGGCTATCTGTGTGAGGATGAAGGAGTGGTTCCTCGCTATGGTGACATTCGGCTTTGCTGTTATTATCCAGGTGCTGGTTGCAAGTCAGTTCAGGGAAATTACCGGGGGATGGGACGGAATTGCCGCTCCACCCCTGATCAGCAGCTCCGTGCCCAATTATCTCCTCTACGAATACTATTCTATCCTGGTCATCGCGGTTGCTGTCCTGCTGCTGTTCCGGTACATCCTCCAGTCAAAAACCGGGCTGGCCTTTTCTGCGATCAGGGAGAATGAACTGGAGGCGCGTGCGGCAGGGATTGACCCGGTCAGGTACAAGTTGTTTGCATTCATGGTGAGTGCATTCTTTGCAGGCCTGGCGGGTGCCCTTGAGATTCACTACCTCGGTTACATCACTCCGGAGATATTCGGCGTCGATATCTCTTTCTGGCCTATCATCTATTCCATCAGCGGCGGCCTGGGAACCCTTGCCGGCCCGGTCATCGGCACGATCGTCATCACCCTCCTCTGGGATGGTCTGCAGTCACTCGGCCTTACATACCCGCGTTTCATCATCATTGGTGTCATCCTCGTGCTTGTCGTGATATTCCTCCCGCGGGGCCTCGTATCTCTGCCAGGGGAGATCCGGAAAAGGGCTCCGGGCTGGATGGCCTGGGTGCATAAAAGGATACCGAGATAAGTCACCTCCTTTTTTCATGAGAAAGGCAGCCGCTTATTCATGGTAGGATGCTTATAAACGTCGCTTATCAACTGGGAGGAAACAAGCGTTCCTAAAAAAATCAGGCTTTCCCCGGCTGATACCAGTCGGGGAGTACAAGTCTGCCCTGGCTTAGTTCTGCGGGGTAAACAATGGTCGGTCTGAGCTGCTGCATGGTATCGTTCCAGGCAAGCTGCTCCATGTAGAGGGTAAAATCTGCCTCGCGGTACGTGTCCGAAAACTGTATCCGGCCGTTTTTCATGGCTTCGATGGTTTCAGGCATGTCCGTGGATGCAAGGGCATCACTGACCTTTGCCCTGTCAAGCGACCCCGCCCGTTTGATGGCATCTGCAACGATGTAGACCCCCTCATAGGTCGTGGCGCCCATCATCCCTGGAAGCGCCCCCCATTTCTTCTCGTAGGTGTCCTTGAATGCACGTGCAGCAGTCGCAGTTGACCCATTCGGGACGGTATAAGGGCTGAAATGGCTTTCAATAATGGATCCCTCTCCGTACTGGCTCAGGCTCTTGTAATAGTCCGGGTCGTCGTTGCATTCTACCACGACAAAGATGGTTTCAAGTCCGACATCCCGCCTGGCCTGAGTGATCATAGGTGCCTGTTCGTTCAGGAATGCTGCTGAATATACGATATCCGGCATAGCCGCCTTTACATTGGTGAGCATCGTTCTGAAATCCGTCTCCCCCATCCTGAACGATTCGTTGCTTACAATCGTTATCGGAAGATTTTCCTTGGCTATCGTGGTTTCAACGGCCGAGAGGACCCCCTTGCCATACGGGCTGTCCTGGTATACGATAGCCAGGCGAAGGGGGCGGTCCTCGCTGAATGAGTACTTTCCGTTGATTGCAGGACGAAGCGAGTTAGCGATAAACCTTGTAGTCTGGCTCCCATAGTCATCAGTCGTCGGGCAGAAATGATACATCGTCGAAGTGTCGATATCCGTCCTTCTTGTTATCGTCGGGCTTGATGCGCCGGTAATGACATAGGGGACCTTGTACTCGGAGACAATCGACTGGTGCGCAGTCGTAACCGCGCTTGAAAACCCGCCGACCAGGGCATCAACCTTGTCCGAGGAGATCAGTTTTGAAACGGCTTTCTGGCCTCCTTCGCGGGTCGATTCATCATCCCCGGCGATGACCGTGACCGGGAGGGATGTACCGAGTTCCTTTACATACACCCCGCCGGCTGCATTCACTTCACCAGCGGCGATCTGCGCCGACTGCCACATGTCCTTCCCGGTTGCACTTGCGGGACCAGTCAGTGAAACGACAACCCCGATCCTTACATCTTTTTTGACTTCAGAAACGGGCTGCTGGGTACAGCCGGACATAAGGGCCGCTCCCAGGAGAAGTCCGGCGATTAAGACACAGAGGACTAGGTCGTGGGCTTTCATTATGGAGCTCCCTCCTCGCAGTACCCTGCATGCCCATTCCCGGCCGCCAAAGGGATAAAAACCGGTCTATCAGCCGGCGATTTATTTTGCCTTTCATTCAGAAGATCTTGAGAAGCAATACACATCATACGCACATTCCTCCACGGTAAACTCTTCAATCAGCCAGTTAAAGGGGATCCGGCCCGCTGCCAGGTCCCCTATCTAAAGAAGAAAAAGAAGGTGTCTGTTACCCTGACTACGGCCTGTTTATTTTTAGGCGCGATAACAGACATGAGTTTACCTTACTTTCTGGTTGGCTCCGGACTACTTAATCATTGTCATGCTATGGCATAGCATTGTTTGATACCTGCCACCCTGGTATCAAAAGTCTGGGTGGGTGGAAGGCATGAATCACCGGAATGAAACTGGTTTTCATCAGAGTGTCGCGGGAGCGTCCATTCCAGGCTCTGTTTGTAGTACCTCGCAGAACGCTAAAAGGAGGAGGGACAGCCGACTGGATCAAAGCCCGAGGTAACATGCCTGGATCTTCTGGTTGTCCAGGAGCTCCGCAGCAGGACCCTGGAGGGTAATCCTGCCATTTTCCAGTACATATCCCCTGTGTGAGATCTGGAGAGCATGCATCACGTTTTGTTCAAGGAGCAGTATGGAAAGCCCGGTCTTGTTCAGGTTCTCTACTGCCTCCAGCACGCTTTTCACGAAGAGCGGCGATAGGCCCAGCGATGGTTCATCAAGGACGAGCAATTTTGGATGCAACATGAGGCTCCTGCCGATCGCAAGCATCTGCTGCTCGCCCCCGGACAGCGTCCCGGCGAGCTGGTCCTGCCGTTCATCAAGGACAGGGAACATTTCGAGTATCTTACCGGGGTCCGGTGCTTTCCCTGTGTGCAAGTGACTGCCCAGGCTAAGGTTCTCCCTGACTGACATCTTCGGAAAAAGCTCCCTTTTTTCCGGGACCAGGGCAATTCCCCGCTTTACTATATCATACGGCTGGAGCCCGAGAATATCCGTATCTTCAAACAGGATGGATCCCGTTGCACGCCGGTTGAGCCCCAGGATAGTCTCGACAAATGTTGTTTTTCCTGCACCATTTGGTCCAAGGAGTGTGACGATCTCCCCTTTCCGGACTTCAAGAAAAAGGTCCCATATCACATGGAGATTGCCATGGCAGACATCCAGATGTTCAACCTTAAGCAAACAATAACCCCTGGATTAGTATTTTTCCCCAAGGTATGAATCAATTACTCTCTGTTCATTGAGGACGTCCAGTGGTGTCCCGTCGGCAATTTTCACACCATGGTCGAGCACGACGATACGGTCGGAAACACCGGTAATCACGCGCATTACATGCTCTATCAGCATGATCGTGGTCCCTTCTTCGCGTATCTTTCTGATGAGACCTATCGCCTCGTCGCTCTCGTTCGGGTTCAGTCCTGTCGTCAGCTCATCCAGGAGGAGCAGGCGGGGCTGGGAAGCAAGGGCGCGTGCAAGCTGGACCCTCTTCAGTTCCATAAGGTTTAGCTGGGAAAGCGAGGCATCTATCTTTTCTTTAGGGAAATGGACAAAATCAAGGTGACCGACCGCTTCATCACGGGCTTCTTTCATGTTCACCTTGTGGTGGTTTCCAAAGATAGCACTGACCATCACTGCTTCGGACGCGAGCATTCCGGGAAAGGACTGGGGGTGCTGGAATGTTTTTGCTATTCCTTTTTTGCAGACAGAGTTCAGCGCAAGGCCCGTGATATTTTCACCCTTGTAATGGATACTTCCGTTGTCCGGCTTGTAAAGCCCGGATATGATATTGAGGAGGGTCGTCTTTCCTGCCCCGTTAGGGCCCACGAGTCCGAGGATTTCTCCTTCCTGAAGGTGCAGGTCCACGTCCTGTACCGCAACAAGACCCCCGAATGTTTTCCTTATCTGCTCAGCGACCAGCATCGGCAACCCGCTCCGTGTTAATTGTTAGCATATGTCATACTAATACATTAAGATTACCAATCGGGCCATGATCTGCCATCAGGGATGATATTCCCGGCATGAGCCCGGTGATGGAGGACCTTGGCCCAGCTACCTGAGGCCGGTTCTGTTCAGTGTCGTACAGGAGACCTGGTTGACAGGACTTCTCGGAATTTTCGCATAACAAAGGGACTATTTCCATAAAAGGCCATATTTCTGAACAGCGAGGGGATTGACGGTCAACCATATATCCCCTTGTGCCCAATGATAAAGGCGTGAAGACCTTAATCCTCGGTGGCGGGCTGACAGGAGTCTGTATCGCCCGTTTTCTCCACGAACGCGGGCATTCTTCAGTCATACTGGAAAAGGAGAGCCGTATAGGAGGGCTCTGTCAGTCTGAAACGGTGGACGGTTTTACGTTCGATACCGGGGGTTCCCATATCATATTTTCGCGCGATGAACCCGTTCTGGCACTCATGAAGGGCGCTCTCGGAAAAAACAGGGACGAGCAGCTCAGGAATACAAAAATCTTTTATAAGGGCAAGTATGTCAAGTATCCCTTTGAAAACGGTCTTTCCGAGCTTCCTAGGGAGGACCTATTTTTCTGCCTTAACGAATTTATCAAGGGACTGATCTCCATGGAAAAAGGGGAGGTATCCCCTCCGGTCACGTTCAGGGACTGGATCCTTGCGACGTTTGGAAAGGGGATCGGTGAATGTTACCTCATCCCCTACAATGAGAAGATATGGAACTTTCCGGTCGATGAGATGTCCGCACACTGGGTGGAGGGAAGAGTCCCGCGCCCGCCGGTGGAAGATATCGTCAAATCCGCCATTGGTATAGAAACGGAGGGGTACGCCCACCAGTCCCGCTTCTCCTATCCCCACGAGGGGGGCATAGAAGCCCTTGTCATGGCACTCGCCGGACCGGTAATGAGCTCCATCAGGACGAATTTTACCGTACGGTCTGTGGAAAGGACAAGGGATGCATGGGTTGTTTCTGATGGTCATGAACAGGTCACAGCAGACCGGCTAATCAGTACCCTTCCGCTCCAGTACCTTGCCCGTTGCATCGAAGACCTGCCTGAAGACGTTGTCCGGGCTGTTGGGGACCTGAAGTACAATTCACTCATCACCGTCGCTATCGGCGTTAAAGGAGGGGTCCCCCCCTATTCATGGGCATACATACCCTCGGCAGACCTCGGACTTTCCAACCGGATCTCGTTCCCTTCGAACTACAGCCTGGCAACGTGCCCTGAGGGTACGTCACTGATTCTTGCCGAGATCACCTACAACGAGGGTGACAAGGTGTCAGGACTTGGTGACAACGAGATCCTGCAGGACGTCACAGCAACATTGCAGCGCATGGGTATTGCGGATGAGGGTACGATCATATTCTCCGCGGTCAGGCGGCACCGGTTTGCCTACGTTGTCTACGACCTGGCGTACCAGGACAATATCGATATAATAAGGAAGTATTTCGAAGGCGAGGGGCTTCATCTCTGCGGGAGGTTCTCCCAGTTCGAATACCTCAACATGGACGGGTGCATCCGGAGTGCCCTTGACCTCGTGGGGCGGATCGGATGAAGGAATCCCCCCGGGCAATTCCAGGGTCCACTCTGCCTTCAGACCAGGTCATCCCGCTATTTATGGGACAACCCTCCGGAGAGGTGCACCGATGTCAAGGGTCAGGCAGGAAACTGATAAATGCCTCTACCGCCCGTCCCCCGCTCTGGAACGGTGATGGTTGCCCTGCACTATCAAGGCATGATACCCGGACCCGGACTGTTGGGCTAAGGTTTATTGTTGAATCACTCAACAAGCCAATGTTTGGATCATTGGATACCCCCCGGTCGTGGTATTTTCAATCCGTCATGAGGGACCTCCCATGAAGATCTCTGTCGTGATTCCCACCTATAACGAGGAACAAAACATCCGGGCATGCCTTGAATCGCTAGCCCGGCAGACCCTTCCGAGGAATGACTACGAGCTGATCGTGGTGGACGGCGGGTCGACCGACCGGACACGTGAACTGGCATCGGAACTTGCCGACCTTGTCTTCATCCAGGAGAGCCCCAGGGTGGGGGGTGCCAGAAATGACGGTGCGATAAAGGCGAAAAGT
Source organism: uncultured Methanospirillaceae archaeon (assembly GCA_949319355.1). Classification (GTDB taxonomy): domain Archaea; phylum Halobacteriota; class Methanomicrobia; order Methanomicrobiales; family Methanospirillaceae; genus KLAP105. The sequence continues at coordinate 16,153 of CASGHA010000125.1, forward strand.
CCGTTCCTTGCCACAACCGACGGGGACACCATCCTCCCGGAGACCTGGCTTGAACATATCATCGAGGACCTCTCACGTCCCGGGATCGTACAGGTCTATGGACCTGTGTATCCGATAGAGGGAGGATTCCTGAACTGGCTCTCCCTCTCTTTTGCGAATAATTTTGCACGGGCCGGCTACTACAGCCGCCTGTTTTACTTCACGCTCGGATGCAATACCGCGTTTTTAAGGAGCAGGTTCATCGAGGCAGGAATGTACAGGGTGGTTGACGCCGGTGATGACCTGGAGGTAGCCCGCAGGATGAAGGAACACGGGACAATTCTGTTTGACAACCGCCTGAAGGTCGGTTTCTCCATGAGGCGGTACCGTCAGTTTGGTACCCTCAGGTCACTCTACGAATGGATTTACATCGTCTTAAAGGGCGGGAAATCGGATAAGTACACGTATACAAAAAAGAATTACAAGTAACGGAGTGGCAATAAGTCCATTCGGAAAAACCTTTTATGTGCCCCCAATGGGGGCGCCCTAAATTTTTTTCTTCAAAATGATTTGAATGCTTTCTTTTCATCAAATATCTTATATCTCTCTCCTGTCTGCAGGGTTACATAGACTATCACTCGGTCTATCCCCTTTGTCCCGCCGAGGGTGAGCTGCTCACCCATCTGGGGCTTATACATCTGTTTCGTCTCGGTAGTCCCATCTGACCTGACAACCTGCACATCAAGCAGGGAAACAAAATTCATCCCTTTTCCACCATTGAAAGTAACAGTGATGTCGGGAGTGATGGCGACGCTGTTCCGGTCGACTGAGACCTCGACCCGGTATATATCAGGGAGCTGGTCGGTAGGCTCAGGTTCAAGGGATACCTTGATCACTACGGGTGTCGGTGGAAGGGTGGTCTGGGGGAGAGTTGTCGGGACGGTAGTTGGGAGTGTCGTCGGCTCAGGCTGCGGCTGTTGCTGCGTACAGCCACAAAGGAAGGCTGTTGCACAGAACACGACAAGGACAGCGAGGAAAGCCGGGTAGTACTTCATGCAATACCCGTATCTGGCAGGTGCTATTTGAGGATAGTGATTCGTATACAATTGAAGGACTTCGTTCCCCTTATTGCATTGGGCTCCCCTGGCTCACCCATTTCCTGACTAGCCCCCATGACATCTGGAGTTGTCCTTATCCAGGGTCAGGCGGGGGATATTGCCCGCACTGCTCCCTCTGAAAGAAGATCAACTGGCGATTTTAATCGTGTAAGTCACATGCCCATCCACGAGATGAGGGCCCGGGATCAACAGACCGGACCTAAAAGCTAATGACCGGATGGATGTAAGGATGAGTATGGACGGGCTGCTGAGCGATATGCTGGTCTACATCACCATAGGTGCGCTCGGATTCGGGATAGGTCTGATAGCGGGATATCTTATCATGCACGCACATTATCAGAGACGTTTTCTGGCCATTGGCCAGGCATGCGAGGAGGCAGATTCCCTCACACCAATCTTTGATGAAATGGAAAGGGAGACCTGAATGATGGACGCGGGGAGGTATAAATGATCGATGTATCTGCATACAGTCTGGTAGTCGTCACTATGATGTGTTTTGGGCTTATTGTCGGATTCCAGTTTGCTCATATCTCGTATGTGAGAAAACTGATTACTCTGGCTAAAAGGAGTGTAAACTCTGGAACGCTCGCCCCTGTCTTTGCAGAAGTCGAACAACTGAGAAAAGTCCTTAAAAAGAAATAAGGCCCCTTTTAAAAAAGAGCCTGTCCAACGGTATTATTGGATGCTTTCCACACTCAGTCGCGGGAAGAACTTTGTGACACGGACGGTTGTGCCGGCGATCACCTTCACATTTTTCGTCCAGTCCTCATAACCGGGCAGCCGCAGGGTGACATCATAATTTCCAGTAGGTATGTTCCTGATTGATACCGGGGTCATTCCGGATTCAATACCATCGAGGTACACCGTGGCACCAGATGGGACGCTGCTTACCTGGATCGTTCCCGTCTGGGAAGATATGGGTGTCATAACGATCCTGCCCATGTTGGTAGTCTGTCGGTAGCGTACCTCAACGAGCTTCTCATAGTCGGCGAAGTCCTCATGGACGAGGATGACCTTGTGGACCCCTTCGACAATACCGGTGGCGGTTACCGGGGTGAAACCTGCCTCGGCACCGTCAATGAAGACCGCAGCGCCTACCGGGATTGAGCTAACTGATATCGAGCCCGTTCGTGGAGGTTTGACCGTTATGTAGTCGGGGACCTGACGGGTATCCCTGCTCCCTGGCCCGGATGCTGTCAGGGTGACCTCGTATTCCCCCTGTTCCCTGTATATGTGGACCGGGTTCTGTTGGGTGGATGTCTCACCATCTCCAAAGGCCCACAACCACTGGTTAACCGGTCCTGTCGACAGGTCGGTGAATGCGACCTCAACAGGTGCCGTTCCCTCGGTGGGAGTTCCCGAGAATTTTGCCACTACCGGTTCTACCGGCTGGCTTACGTTGATATAATCCGTCCTTGTCACCGAGTTGTTTCCGCCTCCGCCTGTAACAGAGAGTGAAACGGAGTAGGTCCCGGATGAAGTATAAGAATGGACCGGTGATGGTTCGGTTGACGACCCGCCATCACCGAATGACCAGGTCCAGCCCGAAACCGGACCCGTTGACTGGTCTATGAAGCCGACGCTCAGAGGTGCGTCTCCCGCGGTTATATTCGCACTAAAACTGGCGTTCACAGGGAGGGGCATCTCTCGTGCAGTTATGAATCCTGGCCGGGTCAGGTTGTCCTCGCCTCCCGGCCCGGTTACCAGGAGCTTAACACTATATGTCCCTGCTCTTTGGTAGATATGCACGGGATTTTGTTCAGATGACTGGGCGCCATCGCCGAATTCCCATCTATACGAGGATATTGCCCCTGTTGATTCGTCATTGAACCTGACAGGAAGGGGGATCACACCATCAGTCACATTTGCTGAAAACCGTGCCTGCGGGGGGGTGATGACCTGGCCCACCACGATATAGCCCGTGCGTGTCATTATGTCAGACCCGCCCGGCCCTGAAACCTGCAGGCTTACATTATAGGAGCCGGTCTCTGCATAGGTCTTTACCGGGCTCCGGGTTACAGACGTTGTCCCGTCACCAAAGTCCCATGACCAGGACTCCACGGTACCGGTCGACTGGTCCGTGAACTGGACCGGCAGGGGTGCATTCCCTCCTGTCTGGTTAGCGGTAAAGGCGGCAACCGGCCTGGCCGGAGATGGTGTCACGGATATGAAGTCTGTGCCGGTCGTGGTGTCATTGTTGACAGGGCCGGTGGCGGTGAGACTGACGGTGTAGGTACCTGCTGATGTGTAGAGGTGCTCCGGGTTCTGCATTACTGATGTTGACCCATCACCAAAACTCCAGAGCCATGAGGTCACCGTGCCCGAGGAAGCGTCCAGGAACCGTACCGGAAGGGGGGCTGCTCCTGCTGTTTGGTTTGCAGTAAAGCCGGCTTTGACTGGCTGCGGTCCCGTTCCTGCCCTGATGTACCCTTCCTTCTCTGCAGAGGCCGACCCTCCCGGGCCTGAAACTGAGAGTTTTACGGTGTAATTCCCTGCCGAAGCATAAGAATGGACAGGACTTTGTTCAGCTGATACTGCCCCGTCACCAAAAGACCACGACCAGCTGCTGATGGTCCCGGTCGAGAGGTCCTCGAACCTCACCGGGAGGGGGACATTTCCTGAGGTGGTATTTGCTGCATATTCGGCCTGTACTGGTTCAGGGACCGACCCGGCAACGATGTATGCTGTCCTGGTGACCGTCGATTCACCTCCCTGGCCCCTGACGGTAAGGGTCACACTGTAAATCCCGGGGGTGAAATACGTATGGACCGGGTTTTCAAGGTCCGTTGAGTTGCCGTCACCAAAGTCCCAGGTCCATGACTGAACACTTCCCGAGGAGGAATCGGTGAATGACACGGGAAGAGGCACATCTCCAAATCTCGGTTCACCGGTGAAATTGGCATCCGGCCTTGTGTAGGTCGTTACATATCCCGGTTTTGTCAGGGAGTCAGAACTCCCTCCTGTCCCTGTAACTCTTAAAATTACCGAATAGGTCCCTTCGCGGGAGTAAGTGTGGAGCGGGTTCTGCACTGATGAATGGTTTCCGTCACCAAAGTCCCAGGACCATCCCGTCACATTACCAGAAGACAGGTCAGTGAACCGGACATCGAGCGGAGTCGCGCCTGTTGTCGGAGTTGCATTGAATTCAGCCTTCACCGGTTTTGGAGGCTCGTTGGCGGTGATATAGTTGGGGATGAGGAGTGTGTTGTTCCCAAGGCTGTTCCCTGCAGTAAGGCTGACGGAATATCTTCCCGGGGTAGCATATTCATGTACCGGGTTCTGGATTGTGGAGTTTGTGTTGTCTCCAAAGTCCCAGAACCAGGACGCCGGAGAACCTGTTGACCTGTCAAAGAACTTAACTGTGAGGGGTGTCGTCCCTGATGTCGTATTTCCGGCGAAATTGGCTTTCACGGGCTGGAGAGGTGCTGACACCTGGACATAACCCGTCCTGGTCATCGTGTCAGTACCCCGTGATCCGGTGACGGTCAGGCGCACCGTATAGGTCCCTTGTTTCTCGTAGGTGTGGAATGGCGACCGGGAGGTCGATTGTGACTGGTCACCAAACTCCCAGAGCCAGGACTTCACATCCCCTGTGGAATAATCCGTGAACTGGACCCCGAGGGGTGCTGGTCCCTTAGCAGGATCAGCAGTAAAATTGGCCTTAAGCGGGGGTAAAGGGACAGATGCGTTGATATAGCCTGGTTTGACCAGGGTATCATTTTCAAAAGGTCCGGTTACGGTCAGACTGACGTTGTAAAGACCTGGCGCCCAGTAGCGGTGTTGCGGGTCCTGAACGGTTGCATTCGATCCGTCGCCGAAGTCCCAGAACCAGCTGGTGACCGGGCCGGTTGACTGGTCTTCAAAAGCCACTCCGAGGGGTGTTTGTCCCTCAGTCTCGTTCGCGGTAAAGGCAGCTTTAACAGGTTCAGGACGTGGCTGAACCTTGATATATCCCTGGCGGTATTCGACGGCCGAGGAACCTGTCTTCATGACATTGAGCCGTACACTGAAATTACCTGCCCTTTCATACGTATGGGCCGGGCTCTGCAGGGTTGAACTCGACCCGTCACCGAAGTCCCAGTAAAATCCGGTGGGCGACCCTGTGGAAAGGTCAGTGAACTGGACCGGAAGCGGAGCGGTCCCGGATGTCGTGTTGGCGGTGAAGTTGGCCTTTACTGGGTTTATTCCCTGGAAAGCGGTAATGAAGTCCGGTTTCGTCATTGTGCTGTTATTGTCTGGACCGGTTACCGTGAGCCTGACGGTATACTTACCTTCCAGGCTGTACTGGTGCAGCGGACGGCGTTCGGTGGAGTTCGACCCGTCACCGAAGTCCCAGAACCATGAGCTGACCGGACCTGAAGAGGCATCGTAAAACTGAATGGAAAGCGGGATTTTTCCTGATGTTGCATTCGCACCAAAAGTCGCACGGACGGGATAGGTCTTGTTGGTTACGGTTATGTAATTGCCACGGGTGTAGGGGGAAGAACCATCTGGCCCTGTAACTGTCAGCGACACCGTGTAGGTTCCGGGTAGTATATAACTATGGACCGGGTTTGTTTCGGTAGAGTTGCTCCCGTCACCGAAATCCCACACGCGTGATGTGATCTTTCCGGTTGACTGGTCGGTGAACCTCACGAACAGGGTTGCCTCACCCGAGGTGGGGTTGCCTTTGAAAAGGGCTACCGGGGGCTGGGGTGTCGTTGTAACGGTCGGTGTGGGGGTTGTCGGGGTCTTTGTCTTGGTGACGGTCAGTGTCTTCGTAGGTGTTGAGGTCTTTGTCGGGGTTGTTGTTATCGTCTTTGTCTGAGTGGGAGTATCGGTCGGGGTGGCGGTTTTTGTGGGGGTGGAGGTAGGCGAGGGAGTTACCGTGGGAGTATCGGTCGGAGTGACGGTTTGAGTGGGAGTGGAGGTAGGCGAGGGAGTTACCGTGGGAGTATCTGTCGGAGTAGCGGTCTGTGTGGGGGTGAAAGTAGGCGTTGGGGTTTCCGTTGGAGTACTGGTAGGACTCGGACTCGCCGTGGGTGTGGGGGTAGGTGACGGAGTTAACGTGGGGGTAACAGTCGGAGGGACGGATCCTGCCGTCATGTTGAACCTCTGGCTCGACCCGGCAGAGTAGACCGCTCTTTGAGACACCTCTCTGCCCCCGGCAATGAACGTGACTTCGGGGTTTGGGTTGTCCCGGAGGTCGTCTTCAGTTGCTGCAACAGAAAGCCGCGGGTCGAATAAACCGCTACCGCCATATGCACCCGGGAAACTGGTCAATATACTGCCACGTTCCATGCCGTTGATAACAGCGGTGATGAGTGTTCCGGCAGGGGCAGGTACCCCGTCGATAGTCACATCGCCATAGAATTCACAAGGGAGTGGCGGAGTTGCAGAGGCCATTCCGCAGGTAAGTAGTGCACACGCTAATAACACCGGTATAAGCAGACGCATAAATCCATACACCTCAAAGCATCGATGCTGCACAGGCCGGTCCGGTCAATGTACAGGATAATTTCCTGTTTGTAATATAATATTATATAGATATTTGGTTAAAATGCCGTATTCAGGGTAACGAAGAAACAGTGGGAATGAATTTTACATCGGGGTTGCGGAAATTGATTTCTGTTTATTGTGGTTTATTTGTAAAACAAAGCCCAAAACAAAGATATCAAATCAAAATCCGCATAAAACGGTATGGACGCCGAGGGGGAGATTTGAACTCCCGAGGCGCAGAGCGCCAGTAGCTTTCGAGGCTACCGCCTTCCCGGACTAGACTACCTCGGCCCGGTGAAATAGAAAATACTACCTAGGTGGCTATAAGTATTTCGAGTATCATTTCCTCGCAGAAATGAAAAATATGGTATTTACGTGGCCCCCGCTTTTCCGCCCTGTTGGGAGATCATCATATCATCAACGCGGATCAGCATGGTTGCGGCTTCCGCAGATGACTGGATTGCCTGCCGCTTCGAGCGGAGGGGCTCGATGACGCCCTCCTTGATCATATCGATAACCGTGCCGTTGTATACATTCAAACCGGCGTTTTTCTTGCCTTTGGCATGGGCATTCTTCAGTTCCACGACCTTGTCGATCGGGTTGAACCCCGAATTTTCAGCGAGAGTGATTGGAATTATTTCAAATGAGTTGGCATATGCCTCTATCGCCAGCTGTTTTCTTCCTCCGATCTTCGATGCATAATCGCGAAGCTTTTGAATGAGCTCGACCTCGACCGCGCCCCCGCCGGCGACAAACTTGCAGTCCTCCATGACATCCATAACCACACTTGTCCCGTCAACAACCGCACGCTCCAGTTCATCCAGGAGGTAGTCGGTTGTTCCACGGAGGAGGATTGTGACCGACTTCGGGTTCTTGCAGCCAGAAATCCTGATGACCTCGATCTCCTCAGGTTGTTCAACGAGTTCTGCAGTACCGAGCGTGTCTTTGGTTAGTTCTTCGGGCTTGTTGACGATGGTTGCCGAAAGGGCCCGTGCAGCGAACCTCATATCCTTCTCGGCGACATCCTCGACTGCAAGGACTCCCGCCTTTGCGAGGTAATAAGCCACGGCATCTGCAATCCCCTTCTGACAGAGGAGGACGTTCGCACCCGTTTCTACGATGGCATCAGACAGTTTTTTAAGAGTTTCCCGTTCCTGCTCGGAGAATGCGCTGATCTGAGTAGTGCTGTTGAGCTTGATTTTTGCCTTTACCTGAGTCTTCTTGATCTCGAGGGGCTGGGAGATCATGGCCACCTTAGCCCTGGCGATCTTCCTGGGCATGTCCTCGGTCGCACGCTTCTTGTCGATAATGACACCCTTCACAAGTTCGGCATCATCCATTGAGGCCCCCTTCTGTTTTTTGATAAGAATGTCATTTTCATCTACGCTGACCGATTTTCCCTCCTTCGAGGCAACAGCCATGACTGCATCGACGACGATCTCATTGACCTTCTCCTTGACTGACTCAATCGATTTACCGGTCATGGAGGTGTTGGCGATCTGGATAAGGGTCGTGCGGTCAAAGGCATCGACGGTGACCGCGAGGTGATCGAGGATTTTTAATGCCTCCTCCATCCCCATCCTGAACCCGTTTGCCACGACGGTCGGGTGGATCTTTCTTTCGATGAGGACCTCGGCCTGCTCCATGAGGGAGCCGACCAGTACGACCGCGGTCGTTGTTCCATCTCCGACTTCTTCGTCCTGTGCCTTTGCAACCTCGATGACCATTTTGGCCCCCGGGTGCTGGACGGAGATCTCGGATAGTATGGTCGCACCGTCGTTGGTGATGATGACGTCTCCAGATGGGCTGACGAGCATCTTGTCCATTCCCCGGGGTCCGAGGGTGGTCCTGACGGCCCCGGCGATGGCCTTTGCGGCAGCAATATTCGAGCGCTGGGCTTCGCGCCCTCTATTTCGCTCTACATTGTCTTTTAAAATGATGACAGGCGTTCCTGAAAGCATGAGATATCCTCCAGTGCTGTAAATGATGGAAATATACGTCTATATAAAATTTGTTAATTTGGTGAAGGTCAATCAATACGGGAAACCTTGAAAAGGCTGAAAACCGGGACTCCATCGATATCCTTGATGCTCCTTTTATCAAAGATCACCCAGATGGCGACCGGCACGGCATGATGACGTTTCAGATAGGCTATTACTTCACGCAGGGTATTTCCTGATGTTATCACATCATCGATGATGATGCAGTGTTCATTATTCACTGGTGCGAAATTGCCGCTCATGGAACCTACCGGCTGTTCCTGGCTGCTGTGCTTGGCCGGGTGGTAGATTGAGAGTTTCAGGTTTTCCTTCACGCTGATTATCGTCGCAAGGGGAATGCCGGAGAGTGCTATCCCGACCACGGTGGTTGCCAGTGGCTTTTCTTTCGATTCTCTGCTGCCTGGCCCTCCAGAGCAGAAGTACCTGTTCAGGAGGAGGTCTGCGGTGTCTTCAAGGAGCATCCCCTCTCCAGATACGGCAGTCCAGTCGATATGGACGTCCTTCGGGACGACACTCCCTTTCTGCTGGGTCAGGAGCCAGGTCACGGTCTCCATGGAGAGGGACAGCTCGTCAGCGATTTGTCCCGGGCTGTGCCCTTCAGACAAAAGGTGCTTGGCCTTTTTGATAAGGTCATCAAGGGAACTCATGGTCAAAGGTCTGCGAGGGGCTACTTAAGCGTTCGTTTTAATTCATGACCACAAACAGGGCATGTTCCGGGATGTCCTGCCTTCCTTCCACAACCGGTGCATACTAGTTCCCATGTCCGTTTTTTAGCCTTTCTCTGTCTGATCGGGACCACCCTGATTCCCAGGTGGAGGGCTACATTCTGGAGGGCGAAATCATCAGTACAGACTGAGCCTCCAAGGGTAAGGGCCAGTGCCAGGACATCCCGGTCGGTACTTGAGAGGACGGTCCCGTCCCCGCTCTGTAAGGAGGCACGGTCAACTACCTCCACGTTCGAGGGATCTGGCTCGCTTATCCGGAGGCCTCCGGAAATCAGGACATCAAGACGACATTTTGAAGACAGGTCGCGGAGTTCTCCGACAACGGAAGGTGTTGTAAAAAGGTTTCCGTCAGGGTGAAAATCACAGAAAAACAGTGATGCATCACATACCACGTTCATTGAAGATCCTCACGGGAGTCCCCGCCTCCATCCGTATACCTGAACCGAAAAGTTCTGCAAGCCACACCATCGTCTCTGTATGCCTGGTAATACTCCCCGTCGTAACCGATCCTCCATATCGTGCGAGGTAGACGACCAACTGGTCGGCAAGGTACCTGTCAGCTGCCCCCTGGGAGTTCCATTCCCTGAAAAATCCTTTTGCAGCCATTTCCCCCACTTTTTTCGCAGGCAGCCCTTTTTTTCCAAGGGCGGAACCGCCCTTGCAGCCTTGCCAGACGGTGCAGACAGACCCGGGGCCACCCTCTTCCTCCATGACTGTGAGGGGGAGATGGCTCCCGGTTTTCTCCATCACCACCAACTGTGCTGCTATACCTTGTCTTTCTGCAATGTGGCGTGGCAGGCCTGCCGATACTGACAGGATCCCCCCTTCCCGGGGAACTTCAGCAGGACTGCACGAAACAGGTCCCATCCCGCCAGGACCTGCCTCAATAGTGATTGAACCGCCTCCGACAGGGAAAAAACCTCTCCTGGTGATCTTCATCGATATTTTCGCTCCCGCCCTGCGGAGTGTTTTGTGGAGGACCTGCTCAAGCCAGTCAGCCGGGGGGCTCTTCCATACATCGGTGCCACCGGTTACGGTTATCCGCCCGCCGACTGACAATGCGACAGGGAGCCAGCACTGGATGACCAGGCAACAACTTCCAGCGGTTCCCACTGAAATATCAATATCCTTCCTGACAGGCTCGCCAGGTATGAAAGTAACAGAATTGCTGCCCGGGGAATTCCCCTTCACTTCGGCATCACAGACCTGTCCTACCGAGTTTATTGCCGCGACATGCTGGGCACCAAGGCCGGGACGTTCCCTCCCGGCACGGATACCATGTACCCTGATCGCCCGCCCGGTAAGGGCTGACAGCGATATCGCACCGCGCACGATCTGCCCCCCTCCCTCGAGGTGGGACCCGTTTATTTCGAGGACTCCCTGATCGAACATGCGAGTGTTTCCGCTGCAGATATCCGGCTGCACGCACGTTCAATGGTGTCACTGCAGACGACCTCCTTCACGCCGGCAGCATGGAGGTGAAGGAGGGCCCCGGTTGTAAAGACTCCATGCACACAGACGGCAGAAACGGACCTGGCCTTCTGCCCGAGTAGCATCCCTGCAGCGGTTGCAAGAGTACCGCCGGTCGAGATGATGTCATCGATGATCACGACATCGCGTCCCGTCACATCGAGACTTTTTGGAGCGATCCTGACTTGTTCGCCAGAAAGTCTCGTTTTATTAAGATAATCAGAGTCCCAACCGGTCAGCGATGCTATTCGTCTGACAAAACTGCCTGCCCCTTCATCGGGTGCCATAAGAAGAGGATGTTCAAGGGTGATCGACCCGAGGAAGCTGGCAATGTCTTTTTCGAGTGATACAGAGTGGGCATCAGCCCTGAAATGAGAGAGTACCGATTGTTCATGGATATTGACAATAGTGACATCCTCAACACCGTTTGAAAGGGCCCGGGCTACCGCCCTGGCACTCAAAGCCTCGCCTTCGTTGAAGATCTTGTCCTGCCTGGCATACCCCATGTAAGGTATCACGAGATGATTTCTGCGGTCATCACAGGCATCTATAAGCAGAAGAAGCTGTATGAGGGCTTCATTGCCTGTAATGCTCCCGACTATGACCATCTCTTTGTCCAGATCCGAAGCCCTGAGATAGAGCTCCCCGTCCGGGAACCGCGAATACCGGACGTCGCATAGTGGAGCGCCGAGGGACGAAGCAAGGCGTGTGGAAAGGATTTGGGAATTTTCGGTGGAGATAACCTTCATTCTCGTGCTACCTCTTCTACAAAGTACTTAAACGATCATGCTAAAATTTATACCCGTTTAATGTCCGCAGAGGAGCCTTTGAGCAAGGAAAGCACAGAAGCTGCAGCATACAGCCCTGAACCGGCGGTTGCGGCTGAAATGGTAGCTGAAACATCCGAGGCTATCGATGTACCGGCGCGGTTGATTGACCAGGTCATCGGACAGGAACATGCCGTGGAGGTTATCAGGAAAGCGGCCATCCAGAGACGGCATGTCATGATGATCGGCAGCCCGGGAACTGGTAAGTCCATGCTTGCGAAGGCAATGGCAGAACTTCTCCCAAAAGAGGAAATGCAGGATATCCTCGTATATCCAAACTCAGACGATCCGAATACGCCCATTATCAGGACCGTGCCCGCAGGCCGCGCCAAGGAGATCGTAGCCGCGCACAAGGCTGATGCGAGGAAGAAAACGCAATTCCGGAACACCCTCGTGATGCTGCTGATGATCGGTATAATCGGATACTCCCTTATCACCTACCAGTGGCTCATGGGTATCGTCGCGGCTGCATTCGTGTTCATGGCGTTGCGGTACGGCACTCCCCGCGAAGAGGCCATGGTGCCAAAACTCCTTGTCAGCAACGACAACACCGCCACAGCTCCATTTATCGACGGCACCGGGTCCCATGCCGGTGCTCTGCTCGGCGACGTGAGGCACGACCCGTTCCAGAGCGGCGGCCTGGAGACCCCTGCCCATGACCGTGTCGAGGCCGGGGCAATCCACAGGGCCCACAAAGGAGTCCTTTTCATCGACGAGATCAATGCCCTGACCCCCCATTCACAGCAGAGCCTGCTGACAGCCCTTCAGGAAGGAGAATTTCCGATCACCGGCCAGAGTGAACGCTCGAGTGGTGCGATGGTCCGGACCGAGGCGGTACCCTGTAACTTTGTCATGATAGCCGCCGGAAACCTCGATGCAATTGCCGGTATGCACCCGGCACTCCGCTCGCGTATCCGGGGATATGGATATGAGGTTTATATGGGCGAGAGCATGGCGGACACCCCTGAGAACCAGAACAAGTACATACGTTTTATTGCGCAGGAGGTCAGAAACGATGCAAAAATACCTCATTTCGACCGCAGCGCCATAGAGGAAGTCATGAGGGAGGCACGCCGGAGGTCGAACCGCAAGGGACACCTGACCCTGAAGCTGAGGGACATGGGTGGGCTAATCAGGGTAGCCGGGGACATGGCACGGGAGGAAGGGGCCACGACGACTTCTGCACGCCATGTAATCGCAGCCAAGAAGACTGCCCGTTCTATTGAAGATCAGGTTTCGGACGATTATATCACAAGGAGCAGGGAATACGACCTGACGGTGATCGAAGGCACGAGGATTGGACGGGTCAACGGTCTTGCGGTCATGGGAAGCGATTCAGGGTCTGTCCTTCCCATCGTCGCCGAGGTAACCCCGACACAGGGCCAGACCGGGACCGTTATCGCGACAGGAATGCTCAAGGAGATCGCACAGGAGTCCATCAAGAACGTAAGCGCTATTCTCAAGAAATTCACAGGGAAAGACATCAAAAACATGGACCTGCATATCCAGTTCATCGGCACCTATGGCGGTGTCGAGGGTGATTCAGCATCCATCAGCGTGGCAACTGCGGTAATCAGTGCCATAGAAGGGATTCCTGTCAGGCAGGACGTTGCAATGACCGGCTCCCTTTCGGTGAGAGGGGATGTTCTTCCAGTAGGCGGGGTTACTTATAAGATCGAGGCTGCAGCCAAGGCAGGGATCGGCACGGTGCTCATACCCTATGCGAACCTTGCCGATGTCCTCATCGAGGACCGGTACAAGGAACTCGTCACCATAATCCCGGTCAAGACCATCGAGGAGGTCCTGACAAATGCCCTGGTCCCTGAAAACCGTGAAGGATTCCTGACAAAACTCCGGAATATCGCTGCCCAGACGACAGCCCGCGTCCTCGATGCACCTTCGTTCGGAATTAACCCGGTCTGATCCCCATGGCGGAACCCCGATATTATGACGTCCGCCGGGTAGCCGGAGAAGCAACCCACATCGATATTGACAACGGAACAATCGAAACCGCAGGCACCTCATTGTTTGATCATGTCGTGGTCCGGGTGCTCGGTAAGAATGGCTGGGGAGTACTGACCCTGGATGAATCAGAGTAATATGGCGGTGACCCGCCTGCCGCGTGGGTCCGGGAGGCAGCTGCGGCCGCGGCCCAGACGTCATTCTCTGTCTCCCTGGGAGACGCCCAGAACGGCACCATAGCTGTGCCTGGTATGAGAGAAGACCCAAGAGACCTTTCCCTCGAAGAGAAGGCCGCGGTGCTTGGCGGGATTGAGAGGGCTGCCATGAGGGAGGGCATATCCAATACCCGTGCCCAGTATATCGAGCGGGCCGAACGTGTCATTTATCATGACTGTTGCGGAAACGAATGCCGTTATGAGATTGTACGGTGTGGGTTTTCCATACTCGCCGTCGCCTCCCGTGGAGGCGTCATGCAGATGGCATCCGAGCGTGACCATTCCATAAACGGCTTTTCCATACGCCACCGTGAGGAAACCGGGACGGAAGTGTCGGAACGGGCCTGTGCCCTTCTGGATGCAGTTCCCGCCCGTGGGGGCCGGATGAATGCTGTTCTTGACCCTGAACTCGGAGGAGTGTTTGCCCACGAAGCTGTCGGGCATGCAAGCGAGGGCGACCTTGTCCTTGAAGGGAACTCGGTGTTGAAAGGAAGGATAGGCGAGAAAATAGGCTCTCAACGCCTTTCTGTTATAGATGATCCCACCCTGCCGGGCTTCGGTTTCGAGCCGGTTGACGCGGAGGGTGTAGCGGTCAAAAGGACCGAGATAATCAGGAACGGAAAAATAAACGCCTATCTCCTGAACAGGGAAACACTTCACTCCGTAGGTACGGGTGTCCCGGGCCATGCTCGCGCTATGCCTGGGGATATCCCTATTGTGAGGATGTCAAACACCTTTATTGAAAACGGGGACTCCTCATACGACGAGATAATTGCCGAATGCAAAAACGGGATCCTTCTCAAGGGGTCACGGGGAGGGCAGGTCGACCCGGGCCGGGGGGTATTCCAGTTCAACGCCGAATACGGGTATCTCATTACGAATGGGGAGACCGGTGCGATGGTGAGGGATGTTTCCTTAAGCGGGGAAA
>CASGHA010000126.1 GCA_949319355.1 uncultured Methanospirillaceae archaeon
GGCAATGAAAAGGGCTGCTGTCATGCCGCATAACCAGTCTTTGAGGGATTTTCCGATGAGGTAGGTAAGCGGAACAAGGAGTGCTGCAAGGAGAGGTGGTACAAGGACCGCAGTTCCTATTATCTCCTGGCGGGTGACTGCACCGGATATGAGGCAGGAGAAGGTGACAATGGATGCAAAGACCGGGCCCCAGTTCACATAAGTCCCATAGGGGAAGAACGTCATCGGGTCATAGGTCGTGTAGGAAGGGAACCCTGGCAGCATGAGTTCAACCTGCCGGAGGAGATAGAGGGAATCACCCGTTTCGACATAACCCAGGAGGTCCCCCTGGACTGCAAGGATTGGCCAGAGTCTCAGAAACACAGCCAGGCATCCGAACAGGATAAGAAGGACTGCTGTCAGGGATGACCTGTGCACGGGTGAAGAGGGAAACCCTTTGAAAAACTGCCCCTCTGCCGGATTTCTCATTCCAAGATACTAGGTGGCTTCACAGCGACTTTAAGGTGCGTATGTCCGGGATTATGTGGGCTTGGATCCATGTGGGGATGTTTAGGACCCGGGAGACAGTCAAGATATATAGGGCTGCCCCGAAATGTACTTTAAACACAGGCTTGTGATCCATGTCTGAACTATCGCTCTGCTCCACGGTATCAGCGGTGAAGGATCAGGTCTCCTGTGACCTTGCCGGTGAAGCGGTCATCCTCTCCCTGAAAAACGGGGTATACTATACACTGAACCCGATGGGTGCAAGGATATGGTCCCTCGTCCAGGCGCCTGTACCAGCATCCACCGTCCGCGATACCATCCTTGCCGAATACGATGTTGATGCTGGCCGGTGCGAGTCTGAACTGCTCTCTCTACTGAAAGACCTTCACCGGGAAGGGCTGATCGAGGTTGAAAATCCGAAGGTTTAACCGCTTTTTAAAACTCTCCACAGAGGAGCAGGGGCTTTTTCTCCGGGCGATACTTCTTGTAGGGCTGGTCAGGCTCGGGTTGTGGCTCATTCCCCTCCGGGTCCTCCACCGTGCCCTTGGAAGCTTTTTCATAGGGAGTAAGGCGCCAGGAAAACGACAGCACCCCGCTGAGCGGATCAGTTGGGCCGTGCGGGTGGCAGGCGACGTTATCCCATACTCAACATGCCTGGTCCAGGCCCTGGCAGCCCAGGCCCTGCTGTCTGCCGGAGGTCAGGCCTCAAACCTGTGTATCGGGGTCGCAAAAGAAGGACGCTCCTCTATAGAAGCTCATGCATGGGTGGAAATCGAGGGGGAGGTCATCATCGGAGCGACGGAGCAAGGCCGCTACACCCGCCTCATGATCCTCCCCGGAGGCCGGGAATGAGCGGAATTGGAGGGATATTCAACCTTGATGGTGGACCCGTGCCATGTGAAACGCTCGAACCGGTGGCCGGTGCGATCAGCCACCGGGGCCCGGACGGGCTTGCGACCTGTATGGAGGCACAGGTCGGCCTCGTACATGCTCATTTCTGGACAACATCCGAGGACCATGGGAAGAAGCAGCCCTTTCCAGACGGTAGATGCTGGATAACCGCAGATGCAAGGATTGATAACCGTGATGAGATCCTGCCGCTAATAAAAAGCCGATGCTCGTCACCGGTTCCATGCGATGCCGAACTCATCCTCGCGGCATATCGGGAATGGGGCACTGAGAGTCCGAAACACCTTGTTGGTGACTTTGCCTTTGCCATCTGGGACCCGGAGGTTCAACGGCTTTTCTGTGCCCGTGATCCCGCAGGCATCAGGCCTTTCCAGTATGCTCTTACCGGCAACACCCTTGTCTTTGCATCCACGACCGGGGCGGTCATCGCCGCCTTACCCTCCCGTCCCGTTCCGAACCTGGTGTTCCTGTCAGACCTCCTTGCCGGGAGGTACGAACGGTGGGTATCAGAGACCGCGTATAAAGATGTCTTCCGCCTTCCGCCGGCACATTCTCTTATAGCTGGTGCAGGGGGGGTCTCCGTTTCCCGTTACTGGACCTTCGGACAGGGGGAGAAGGTACTATATAGGACCAAAGAGGAGTACCTCTCCCGTTTCAGGGAGCTGTTCAGGGAGGCGGTACGCTGCCGGTTAAGGTCAGCAGGGACTGTCGGCATGACGGTGAGCGGTGGCCTTGATTCTTCATCTATAGCCTGTATGACAAAACGGCTTAATGAAGACGGGACGGTTAAGGGTCTGCCGGTACATGTATATTCATCCGTGTATGATAACACGCCGTGCGCAGATGAACGGGTGTTCCTCGACGAACTTCTTGGTGCATGCCCCGGGTTTCCAGCGACCCTGATCCCTTCGGACGACCTGTGGGGGATGAAAGAGTTTGCAGATGACCACGGGTTCCCCCTTGATGAGCCTGAAACTGATGTGATACGGGCTCTCCTCCTGACACAACTCCGGGCGGCACGTGGAAACGGGTGCCGGGTCTTTGTCAGTGGTCACGGGGGGGACCAGGTCATGAACACGGATGCGTATTATTTCCCCGACGTGCTGAACGATGTCGGCCTGTCAGAATTTATCAGGGAACTCAGGCACTTCTATCTTTATCGTCAGTCTGCCCCCGTTTTTTTCCTGAGTGCCTTCATCGCACCCCACATCCCGGCAAAGCTAAAAAGGAGGTTATCCACCCTTTTTTACGACCCGGGTGCCGGGGGGCTCCTCACTCCGTTGTGCACGAAGGTGACCAAGGGAGGCGATCTCCAGGAAATACCCCGCGGCCTCGGAGGAAGAGGTTCAGGAAGGATATTCAGGGCCGTTACCGATGGCCTCAACTCGGCCTACAGGATTACCCTGGATACATATGCCTCCTCGATAGCGGTTGAGTGGCGTTTCCCCTTTTACGACCGGAGGTTGATAGATCTCATGGTTATGATGCCGCCGGAATTTACTTTCAGGCAAGGGGTTACCCGTTGCCAGCTCAGGGAGGCGATGAAGGGGATGTTGCCGGAGAATATCAGGACGCGGGTCTCTAAAGCTCATGTCGGTGATCTGCAGGATAGGGGCCTGAAATATGAAGAAAAAGGCCGGGTAGAGACATTGCTTCATGACCCGGTTTCCGTCAGACTGGGGCTTGTCAGGCAGGGATCCCTTAAGGAGGCCTGGAACTCATATCTCGAAGGGACCGGGTACCCCGCCCGCCCACTGGTCCGCTTCCTCTGTGTCGAGGCATGGTTACGCGGGTATGAAAAACGGTTCGGGAGGATCCCGGAGGGAGATGCGAAGGAGATAAACTGAAATGAGGGCTCTCTTTCAGTGAAGCAATATACTCGCCAAGATGGATCAAGGTAATAATATCGACAATGTATATCTGGCCGAATGTGAAATGCTTCTTGTTCCAAAACCGGTGGGGAAATGACTGAGTCGAAGAAAAAGACCTATGAACCTCCTGAACTGGTGAAAGCTGGCGGTTTGAAGGACCTTACCCTCGGGAACATCGGTACCTATCAGGACCCTGGCAGTGCCGGGTCATATGAAGGGGAGATGGGCTGAGAAAGGGAGGTCAATGGTGCTGAGCAATCTATTTATTTTTGGAAATCGTTCATAGATCTATCCTTAAAAAGGACAATGAGAGGAAGAATTTCATGAAGAAAGGAGCATATGAATCACCTGAACTGATAAAAGTAGGCAATGTGAAGGACCTGACTCTTGGTGGAACTGGGAATTATACTGACTCAGGTGCTGCAGGTTCGTTCGATCCATATCGGCCAACATCAGAACGATATGTTGGTAACGTTGATGTTGCTGACGATACCAAAAAATAGATAATATTACCGGGAATGGTACCTACGGCCCGAATACCTTAACAAGATAAACAGGGAATATGCACCCGCATTAAAACATCTTTTTTCTTTGGCCTACAAATTAGCTTCCATTATAAGGGTCATTTTGTGAACCATATCGGCACGGATTTCCACGTTATCAGTATTGCGACTACAGGAATTGCCTCCTACCATGACCAGGTCTGCCCGGACAGCGAGACTCCCCTCTCCGGACTCGCCCGGGGGATTGCATCAAGCCCTCTATGGTCCTCGATGCCCGATTCTGTCATCCTGGTACGTCTGGGTTCTCCTGCAATAGCCGTTCTCGGGAGTTATAATGAAGAGGAATCGGCCCGTTTGGACGCGCTTTCCTGGCACGTGGACTACGCTCTCCGCCATATGAGATATGTTGCCTATTCGCAGGCTGTCGAGGACTGCCGGTTAATTGCCGCCCGGCTCATGGAACAGCTCGGCGAAGAAAAAATTGAAAAATGTGCCTTTACCGCCATTCCCCGGGGTGGTCTCATCGTCCTTGGAATCCTCTCGTATGTCATGGGACTTGGCCCCGGGCAACTGCAGTACCCCAGATCACCGGATGTACCCCTCGTTGTCGTTGACGACTGCGCCATCAGCGGTGAGCGCTTTTCGACCTTCATGGAGTCCTGTGGGCAGAATGAGGTCATATTCGCCCCACTATATTCTCACCCTGAGCTTCGTGCAGCAATCCTCCGTTGCAAGTCCCCCGTGACCGCCTGTATCAGCGCCCATGACCTTCATGACTTTTCAGACGAGGTCAATGGAGGAACGGAAACGTACCGGAAGACCTGGGATGAACGTTTCGGCAATGACCGCCTCTGGATAGGGCTCCCTGAATACCTCTGCTTCTCCTGGAACGAACCCGACAGGCCATTCTGGAACCCGGTTTCTGGAAAAACCGAGTGCGGGTGGACCATCCTCCCCCACTGGCGCTGCCTGAAGAATTCACCCCCCAGGATCCCCGTGTATGTGCAGCCTGATGTCAAAGGGCCGCTTGAACCCTCGATGAAAGTGATTTTTGCGGTTATTGGGGAAAAGGTGGTGGTCGGGAATGCCGTACCAGGTGAAAGCTACATCCTTGACGGAGTGTCGGCAGCCATATGGAATGCCGTCGTGAAACATGGTGACCGTGACCAGGTCATCAGGGCTCTCTTGGATGAATATGACGCTGATAAGCAGGTCCTCCGGGCAGAAGTGACGTCGTTCATCGACCTGTTACTTCACAAGGGAATTCTCGAGGAAAAAATCAATGGCTTATGATACCCTCACCCCAACGAGACCCGATTGCCTGCATAAGCTCTACGGGCTGACTCTCACAAGCGACTATCCGTTTAAAAACAGGTTTCTCAAGGGATCCGGTAAACCCGATATCCGGTTCCGGGTGGGCGATACACCTCCTGTCCCGGACGACTGGGTGAGAACAG
>CASGHA010000127.1 GCA_949319355.1 uncultured Methanospirillaceae archaeon
CCTGTGGCCCCTGTCCGGGAATCCCGCCATGAGGTAACGGGCATCAGGGGACGGGATCATCCCCTCGTCAAGGACCGTCCCGGGAGTAATGACCCTGACCACCTCCCGGCGGACCAGTTTTCCTTTTCCCACCTCGCCGACCTGGTCACACACGGCAACCTTGTAACCCTTTTCTATCAGCTTTGAGATGTATCCGGTCGCTGCATGGTATGGCACCCCCGCAAGGGGAGTTCGTTCTCCATCGGTGTTCCGCGAACGAGAGGTCAGGGTTATATCCAGTTCACGGGCCACGAGCTTTGCATCATTGTCGAATGTCTCGTAGAAATCACCGATCTGAAAGAAGAGGATAGCGTCGGGGTACTGCCGCCTGAACTGGTAGTATTGCTCCATAGCAGGTGATAACCGACGTTTTCCATCAGCCAGGCCGGCAGGCTGCGCGTTATTGTCACTCCCCAGTTCTCCCGCCATCGTTCCCTGTACAATCCCACCGGAAACAGAAAGAGGTAGCGATAGTGCCCGGAATACAAGGTGGGGTCCGGGGAGATTGTCTCAAAGACGAACTATTTTGCCACAGGCTGGTACAGGTTTTCGCATGGTCGATGGGCGCAGGCTTCTCGGTGAAAAAAGTCCCTACCTCGTGATGCATGCCGGCAACCCGGTTGAGTGGTTCCCCTGGGGGGAGGAGGCATTTGAACGTGCAAGAAACGAGGAAAAGCCAATATTTCTCTCCATCGGGTATGCTACCTGTCACTGGTGCCATGTCATGGCCAGGGAGTCCTTTGAAAACCCTGAAATTGCAGGGCTCCTCAATAACACCTTTGTCTGCATCAAGGTCGACCGGGAGGAGAGGCCTGACCTTGACCACTTCTTCATGTCAGTCTGCCAGATGCTGACCGGGACCGGTGGATGGCCTCTCACGATCATCATGACCCCTGAACGGGAACCGTTCTTTGCCGGCACCTATTTTCCCGATGAACCCAGGTTCGGAAAACCCGGGATAAGGGACCTTATCTTCAGCATACGTTCTGTCTGGAATGATCGGCGACAAGATGCGAAAATAACAGCTGCACGGATCAGGGCTGTGATCGCAGCCTCTGCTGATTCCCCTCATGCCGGGCAGTCCTCAGTTCATACCGACCTTTTCCGCAAGGGATGCGAGGAGCTTGGCCATTCCTTTGATCCTATCCATGGTGGTTTTTCGGTACCTCCGAAATTTCCATCACCACACACGGTCAGGTTTCTTCTGACGTATTCAAAGAAGTTCGAGTCACCGGCCGCTCTCATGATGGCAGAGAAAACCCTCCTTCAGATGGCGGCAGGAGGGATTTACGACCACCTGGGGTACGGTTTCCACCGTTATGCGACCGATGCAGGGTGGAATGTCCCCCACTTTGAAAAGATGTTGTATGACCAGGCACTCCTCGTCAGAGCGTACACTGATGCTTTTGCCCTTACTGGAAAACCATTCTACCGCAGGATCGCCCTTGAGTGTATTGAGTACGTGGCAACGGTTTTATCAGACCCTTCCGGGGGGTTTGCCTCTGCCCAAGGGTCAGAAAGTGAAGGTAAGGAGGGCCGGTTTTATCTCTGGAACTTTGAGGAGTTTGACCGTATTCTCGGGCAGCAGGAATCAGAAGAGGCAGGGAATTTTTTTCACCTGGGCGAGGTGCAGGTCATGCCGGATCAC
Source organism: uncultured Methanospirillaceae archaeon (assembly GCA_949319355.1). Classification (GTDB taxonomy): domain Archaea; phylum Halobacteriota; class Methanomicrobia; order Methanomicrobiales; family Methanospirillaceae; genus KLAP105. The sequence goes on from CASGHA010000127.1 coordinate 1,688, forward strand.
CCTGATGAACGACCATCATATATCCTGTTCACAGATATTCCCCACCTGGAAGACCCAGGCCTGCCCCCGCGTCTGGATGCCATCAGACGACTGCTCCTTGCGGCGAGGAGAAACCGCCAGGCACCGCTCCTCGACGACAAGATCCTGACCGACTGGAATGGCCTGATGATAGCGGCGCTGGCACGCGCCTCGTCAGTTTTTGACCACGCTGCTTCGCTTGAGATGGCAGAAAAAGCAGCCCTTTTCCTGATTTCAAAGGCAAGAGATGGAAATGGGCGGCTTCTTCACCGTTACAGCCAGGGCGAGGCAGCCATCAGGGGCGTCGGCTCAGACTATGCGTTCCTTATCAACGGGCTCCTTCACCTCTATGAGGCGACCCTTGATGACATGTACCGTACAAAGGCTGAACAGCTGGAACATGAGTTCACCCGGCTTTTTTTTGACCACCGAACAGGTGGGTATTACCTGTCCGCAGAAGACGCGGATGATGTACCCGTCCGGCAGAAGGAAACGTTTGACGGGGCAATTCCCTCTGTTAACGCCGTCATGCATGAAAATCTGCTGATCCTCTGGCAGCTGACCGGAAAAGAGGAGTACCGTACCAGGGCTGATCAGACCATGAGGGTGATTCTTCCGCTTGCCGAGGTAAATCCTTCAGCATGCACCCATTTTCTCTGCAGCCTGTTCAGGAAGACCGCAATGCCCGTTCATGTGACCATCCGGGGCCGGCATGGCTCTCCGGAAGTCAGGGCCTTTCTTCGTGCCTTCCATACTGCCTGGAACCCAGGCGCAATAGTGGAGCGTGTGGACAATCCTGATGAAAATAGTACCGTTGCGATGTACTGCAGTCCGAATGGTTGCACGACCCCTCTTGAGAGTCCTGAACAGCTGATGAGGGCATTAAATGATGAATATGGATGAGTACCTGTCCTTTACATGTTCTTGAGCGCGATAAGGTCCTTCACCCCTACCAGTTTCCAAACAATGGACCTCTCCTCAAGGGCTATCGCTTCCGGCGGATCCTGTGGAGAATGACCGAGGGCGGCAAGCACATTTTTTGAAAGATGACGGGATGTTATGAGATTTACGAACCATTCACGGACCATTTTTTTCTCTATCGAGTCCTGGACCTCCTCGAGGTATCCCTGGAAGGTGACGAACATGTAACAGGACATGTCACATGAGTATTTCTCAACTTCAACCGACACGTACGGGCTTTTTTTGAATAGTTCCAGTTTTTTCCCATATTTTGTTGAGAGGAAGTAGAGAAACCTGCCATCGAAGACGTAGAGAAACGGTGCAATATATGGATATTTTTCACCCTGGAACGCAATTCGTGAAACATATCCTTCCTCAATCAACCGGTCGTACTCGACCTTGTCCATTTTTGGGATCTTAACAATCTCCATATTCGTCCCATCAGCATTTCCAGAGGTCTGTAATAAACATTGTTAATTTCTATTCATGACGTTTTTCGATAAAAATGGTTTATAGAGGGTTATTTTTCTTCTCCAGGGTATATCACAGGGTACCCCGCCATAAGCCACGCTGCCATCCCGCCAAGGATGTTGGTCACATAGGGAAAACCTTCACGTGCAAGGATGCTTGCTGCGATACTTCCCTTGAAACCAGTGTCACAGATACAGGCCAGATGCCGGTCATGGGAAAGCAGCCCGGTCCTTCCCGGAAGCTCGCCCACATATACCGGCATGGAACCCTCGATTGCTCCCGCCAGGCGCCTGTTTGCAGCATCACGGACGTCGAGGACGAGAATCTCTCCACCCCCAAGGTGATGGTGAAGTTGCTGGACCGGCCATGCGCCGGTCACGCCTGTTGGCAGCCCGGCTCTTGACCAGGCGTTAAAGCCTCCGGCGATGTAACCCTTCACGTTGTCGTATCCTATCCGTATAAGGGTGCGAAGGATTTCATCCGGGTACTGGCTCCAGTCATCGACTATCAGCACCGGACGTTCATAATCCAGGAACCAACCGGAAAAAGAGGCCACTCCGTCCCGCCATATGGAGAAACTTCCTGGAATGTGCCCGGAAGCAAAAGAGGTAGGGGAACGGATGTCGAGGATCTGATAGGATTCCAGGGAGGAGGCCAGCTCCTGTGGAGAAAAGGCGGTAAGGAAAGGAAGCCTTTTCAGGACTGGCGCGCCTCTCTGGTTAAATTCCTCCATTTTTTTAAAATATGGCGGATAATAATGGTTTTGCTGGGTTTTCCTGGAAATAAATCCCTGACGGTCCAGCTGAAGGTCGGGGCTGGTGCGTCTTTCATACCCGGTCGTTGTAAAGGGGTGGTCCTTGATCACTGTCCCACAGACCGAGCCTGCACCATGCGCGGGAAAAAGGATGACATTTTCACCAAGCGGAAGGATCTTTTCATGGATACTGTCAAACAGGATCCCGGATACCTCTGCTGTCTTGTCAGATCCATAGAAGTCTGTGCGCCCGGTATCTCCTGCAAAGACGGCGTCTCCTGTGAAAACCGCTATCGGAATCCCAGAAACGGCAGTATCCCTTAAAACCAGTGATATTGATTCGAGAGTATGTCCCGGAGTATCGAGGACTGACAGTGTGACGTTCCCGAAAGAAAAGGTATCTCCTTCATACACAGGTTCACCATAGGAAAAGGGAAAATTATGTCCGTGCATTATCCTGGCCCCAGTAAGTGTGGCCAGTTCAGTCGATCCGATTACATAGTCCTCGTTCCGGTGTGTCTCGAAGATGTGTGTGATGGAGACCCCGTGCCTGGCAGCATAGTCGAGATAGATATCAACGTCCCTCCTGGGGTCTATGACAGCGGCCGTTTTACCGGAACCAACAAGGTACGAGAAATGTGCAATCCCTGGAGAAATCACCCGTTCGATGATCATGATGCGCTCCCATTGCAGTGGGTTGCCGGCATGAATGTATCCCTTTTACGGTCCAGACAGGTGCCTGCCGGTCCTTTGAGTTGACCTGAATAAGGACCTGCTATGCCTGGATGACATTTTCTGGCAGCAAGGGAAGTACTTTTTAAAAAAGGATTATAACTGCTGTCAGCGGGTTTTAAATGGGATGAGCCCGGCTGATTTTGTATTGGTACGTTTCAAAAGTGTTCCCCCCATCTTGGAAACGAGCGGACTCGATACCTTACTGCCGACTGGTACGGTAGCATTTACACTTCCATTCGTGAGGGGTGGCAGAGGTGTCATCGCCGTCAGGGTCTGTGACCACTGTTTTTCATTGTCATCCCATATCGTGGGTAGGCGGATCGTCGGAGAACATCCACACGATGCCGCTGAAACAGGA
>CASGHA010000128.1 GCA_949319355.1 uncultured Methanospirillaceae archaeon
TATACCAGGACAGGGAATACGTGCTGGTGCCGCCGGAGTGGGCAGTGCCCGCGGAGGGATGAAAAATACAGACCACTTAAGGAACCAGACCCGGATATGTGACGGTTCCTGTGTTGGGTGCAGATCCGCCTGATGCCGGCGTGAATGGGATCTGTGGTGTGATAGTCACACCCGCACCTATTTCAGCCCTAATGTCGATAACCGAAATCAGAACATCCAGGAAGTGAAATTTGATGAACTTTACCAGACCAACCCTGATTGCATGTGCCGTCCTGCTGGTACTGGCGATACCATTTTCAGCCTTTGCCGCACCTGCGAACCCGGTAAACCCGAAGTATCAGGTTACAACCCTTACCGACGCCGAAAAGGCGGACATCCTCTTCATGCGGGAGGAGGAGAAAATGGCCCGCGACCTGTACATGGCAGCCTATAAAAAATGGAACGTTCCCGTGTTCTGGAACATCGCCAGGTCGGAACAGACCCACATGGACTCGGTAAAAACACTCATCAACCGGTACGGCCTTGCTGATCCAGTCGTAAACCAGGCAGGAATATTTACCAATAAGGATGTTCAGCAGATGTACGACTCGTTCCTGGACCAGATCAACACCTCTCCGAAGGCTGCGCTCGAAGCAGCGGTTACTGTCGAAAGACAGGACATTGCAGACCTCAATCTTGCCCTTTCCCATACAAAGGTGCGCGACATCACCCGGGTCTACATGAACCTGAAGCAGGGCTCAGCGAACCATGAACGGGCATTCAGCTCGGTCCTGAAACGGTATTAAGGGGGTTTCGGGCGGTATCCCTCCTGCTGTGATGGCGGTATCCCCGGACAACTCTCCCGTTCATCCCATCAGCGAGTCGTCCGCTGCCGGAACACTTGTATGCAGGATGATATCAGTTCATTATGGCCGGTTTTCCGGCTCAATAGGAGGTCTTGAAGATCCATGAAACGTGCCAGGGTCAATTTTATCATCGATCTCGCCGCCCTCGTGACATTCTGCATCTCGCTTGTCTCGGGGCTTGTCCTCTACCTTGTCCTGCCAACCGGGGGGCGGTGGTCGCCGGCAAGCTTCGCAGGCCTCACGAGGAGTGCCTGGCTGAACATGCACAACCTCTGGAGCCTCGCATTTGCCGCCCTGGTCATCGGACACCTGGTGCTGCACCTGAGATTTCTCACAAAAGCGGCCCCGGCGTGCTTCAGGCAGAAAGACTCCTCCCAAAAGGAGCCTTAGCGATCATCCATTTAATATAGGAGCATTACCTGCCGTGAGGCTGGATGTCCCTACTGCTCTTTCCTTCCGGCTGTCCCAATCCCTCCAAAAATCTGGGGACAGGTCCCTCGGATCCTACCCGGAAATAATCGCCATGATGGCGTCCATGGTCCGGGCCATTGCACGGGAGGCTTCTGAGTCCTTGTCCCCATATACAAACGGCCGACCGGCATCCCCACAACGGGCAATCCCCGGGTGGAGGGGTATTGATCCCAGGAATGGAACACTTTCTCTTTCAGAGAGTTTTTTTCCTCCTTCCGAACCGAAAAGGTCAATCCCTGAACCACAGTGGGGGCAGACCATCCCTGCCATGTTTTCGACGACACCAAGCACCGGGATCCCACTCTGCCTGATAAAAGACAGCGCTTTTGCAGCATCAAGGGTCGCGACATCCTGGGGTGTGGTGACGATTACCGCTCCGAGGATGTTCGGGGCGAGCTGGGAGATCGACAGCGCCTCATCCCCGGTACCGGGTGGGAGGTCGACAACGAGAACATCAAGGGTTCCCCAGTCAACCTCCTCGAGGAATTGCCGTACAGCGACCATTTTGACCGGACCCCGCCATATCACCGGGCTTGCCGCGTCCTCCAGGAGAAATGCCATTGAGATGGCCTTCAGGTTGCCTGTTATGGTCACGGGCTGCATTTTCTTTCCATAGGACGCGAGAACAGCCGCCTCGGCACCAAGCATCTTCGCAATGTTGGGTCCGTGCATATCAAGGTCCATGATTCCTGTCATGAACCCCCTTGAGGACAGGGCCGACGCAAGGTTCACGGCGATTGTGCTTTTTCCAACGCCCCCCTTGCCGGAAAGGATTAGGATGACATGTTTCACATCCATGGCGGCCCTTTCAGGAAGACCTCCTCCTCCAGGGGAGGTGGACGCAGAAATGCTCGTGCACCCCGAAGGGTTCTTTCCGGTACATCCGGCATTACTCCTGGTCATCAGAGTCACCTGGGTACCCGGTCATGAGGAGTCCCTGGAGTTACATGCAGCCATGGCGGCCTTGACTCCCGTTCCCTGAACAACAACACCCTTCATGGCCATGCTGCACCCTGCCTGGAGGGTTGGAACACTGGCACCCATCTTCGTCATGGCTGTCTCCCCCGGTACACCCGACAGGGCCGGGGCTCATCCTGCCGCTGACAAACAGGTCCGCAATTTCGTCCACCATGCCCGAAGCCCCGGGTACCACCATGATCCCGGCCGCCTCGATGCGGGACGACGCCCCATGGCCTATGCCACCGCAGATGACGTGGGTAACACCATGGGAAATGAGGATGGCAGGCAGGTCACCCTCGTGCATGTTCTGCGTGCGGAGGGGTTCCTTTTTCTCGATCTCCGTTCCCTTGACGGAATAAAGCGTCCAGTCACGGCATTGTCCAAAATGGGCTGATACACAGCCATTATCAGTTGCAATTGCCAGTTTCATGGTCTATCATGTCCCACGAAGTACAGGCACGTCCCGACCTTGGTTGGCGGTTCCAATGCCCTTCGTAATAATTACTCATATGAGCGAAAATAAATACCTTCGCGATCAGGTCAACGGGCAGGACTTGATGGAAACACCGGTGCCTGGACCGTATGATCCGACTCCTTCAGGACCTCCCGGAGGGGATTCTGCGGACTGCCCCTCATGGACTGCCATCCCCAGAAAGGATAATGTAGTGTACCCATGAAACGGAGTACCACCCATGACCGAGCCCCAGGAAAGACCAGACGACGACCAAGGTCTGCCATGCTGTCAGCGCCGGGGACGGCCAAGAGCACCGCGGTTCATCCCCGGAGACATCACATCAAGGTGTTATGCACCCCAGTGCCGTTTTTCAGAGAGTGCTGAAAGCGTCGTGCTGCTCCCTGACGAACTTGAGATCCTGCGGCTTGTTGACCTCCTGGGCCTTGAACAGGAGGAGGCTGCCGCGATGGTGGGTATCTCCAGGAAAACCCTCTGGCGCGACCTCCATGCTGCCCGGAGAAAGATCACCGATGCCCTCGTCCATGGCAAGGCCATCCAGGTGGACGGGTGTGCCCTCAGGAACGAGGGCAAATGTCCTAAAGAGGAGCATACGTGCCCGAGGGCGGGCGGCGGGCCCTGTCCGGAACGCTGGTGCGGAGAGACCTGAAGGATACTTTCACCAGGGATCATTATTTTTAAATAATTTCGCCCATATGAGTAATTATGGGTGTGCAGTTCTGCACTTCCTGGAATGGTCCGATGCGTCATGCAACGGGAATTTCTCCCGAAAGTGGCTGATACACATCGATTGGGGGTTCATCCCTGTCAGACCTCCCTGGGTGTTCCAGCCAGTCCGGCAGCTGCCAATGCACGTCCCTGTACACAGGTCATTCCCAGGAACCCATGCCTGCCCGGGGGAATGACCGGTTCTTCAGTGTGAGGATTTCCATGATACCGTCTCTCGTTACCGTCCGCGGTCTTACAGCCGAATTCAGTGGCAGAAAAGTCCTAGACAACATTTCTTTTGAGATCAGGGAGGGTGAGATCCTTGGGGTCATCGGGAGGAGCGGAGCGGGAAAAACGGTCCTCATGCACCTTCTCCGAGGTATAGAAGACCCGCCGGTCGGCGGGCAGGTAATTTATCACATGGCAGTATGCAGCAACTGCGGGTACATGGGTGTCCCAAGCCAGTCAGGCACCGCCTGCCAGGTCTGCGGGAAGACCTGTCAACCGGTGGACATAGACCTCTGGGACCCTTCGATGAACGGCAGAAAGGAACAGGTCCTCCGCAGGACCGCGATCATGTTCCAGCGGACCTTTGCATTGTACGGGGATGACCGGGTCATCGAAAATGTCCTCAAGTCACTGGATGACATCTGCTATCCCCAGGAGAAGGCCATCCCCAGGGCTGCCGACCTCCTTGACCAGGTCAGGCTCTCCCACCGGATGATGCACATCGCCCGGAACCTCTCGGGCGGGGAGAAACAGCGTGTCGTGCTCGCCAGGCAGCTTGCAAAGGAACCCTCCCTCCTCTTCGCAGATGAGCCGACCGGGACCCTTGACCCGAAGACCGCCTCGCTCGTCCATCAGATGCTCGTCAAAGCTGTAGAGTCTCACAGGATGGGGATGGTCATCACCTCCCACTTCTCCGAGGTCATACGCGATGTCGCAGACCGCGTAATGCTCCTGGAGGGTGGCCGGATCGCCACGATAGGGGCCCCGGATGAGGTCATCAGCAGGTTCCTGGCAGTTGGTCCTGACACGAACGATTTTGACCGGTGCGAAATAGGGCACCCCATTCTGATCTC
>CASGHA010000129.1 GCA_949319355.1 uncultured Methanospirillaceae archaeon
CGATCCCGTCCGCCTGTGCCATTTTTTGCCCGATTACGGTTGCATCATCCTGGTTGGGACAGGTTTGCTCTCCTTTCCGGATGCAGGAGTAACACCCCCTGCAGGGGAGCAGCAGGACATCTTTGAGCCAGAGGTATTCAAAGTCATACCGGTTGTACTGCTCCATTTCCGAGCGCAGGTTTTCACAGGCCTGGTAGGTGCTCCCCTTGTGGGGGCTACCCATAACCACAAGTATTTTCACTGTATCCCCTCTGTTCCATGCAAACATTCCCGGACTGGTACCTGATATATGTTTTGGGTAGAGACCCCGGCGGGGACAAAAAGGATGCTCTGTCGTGCAATCGTATTAAGGTCGGATACAGGCTGCAATCACCTCTCCCGGTGAAAATTACAAGCTGTACCTATGGGAACCTGAACGGACGTCATCCCGCTTTGCCTTATTCTTCCATAGCCGCATGCAGTACCTTCATAAAGTATCTTCCCGATTTCCTCGTTATGGCGACGGTAAAAAAAATTGAGAGGACGTTCATCGCCCGTGAGACCCTCGAGGGGGCGGGCGTCAGGCTCCACCGGGCTTTCGGGTTCCACGAACTCCCCCTCTTCGACCCGTTCCTGATGCTCGATGACTTCCGTTCCGGACAGCCGGAGGAGTACCTCGCCGGGTTTCCATGGCACCCGCACCGGGGAATAGAAACGGTCACTTACATGCTGGACGGGCGGGTCGAACATGGTGACAGCATGGGCCATGCGGGGGAGGTAACCGCCGGAGGAGTCCAGTGGATGACAGCCGGTTCAGGGATCATCCACCAGGAGATGCCGAAACCGGTCGATGGCAGGATGGGAGGCTTCCAGCTCTGGGTGAACCTGCCTGGGAAAAACAAGATGATGGCCCCCGATACCAGGAACTGGGTCCGGACCAGGTATCACCCGTCAGCTTCGGCAATGGTGTGAACATAACCGTCATCAGTGGAAGTGTCGCCGGGATTTCCGGTCCTGTCAGGGACATTATCGCAGAACCGGACTTTTTTGATATAAGGCTCGGACCTGGTACCGAATTTTCCCTCGGGGTCAGGGAAGGGTATATGGCAGCGGCATATGTCACTGGCGGCTTTGGTAGTTTTGACCCGGGCCAGCAGCGGGAAACACGGGATCGGACCATGGTCTTGTTCGGGCGGAGCGGCACCTCCGTTCAAGTACATGCCGGACCGGAAGGCCTCAGGTTCTTTTACCTATCAGGGAAGCCTCTAGGTGAACCGGTTGCCTGGGGAGGCCCGATCGTCATGAATACAGAGGAGGAACTGACCCAAGCATTCGAAGAGTACCGAAACGGTACGTTTCTCAGGAAACTCTCCTGATGGAGGGATTCCGCAGAAAGGCCATGGAGCGGGGACCGGTCCACCCGGATTGGCGGTCCTTTTGGGGTCATGTGTTTGTATTCAGCCCGGGACGAAAGTTCCTGCATCCGATATAGAAGCGCCGTCTTATGAGATGCGTTCAACCCTCCCTTTAAATGATGAGTGCATCCACCGCCTGTCCCGGACTGGTGGCGAGTGGACGAAACATACTTAAAAATAACAATTGTGAACAAACATAGATGAGGTTGAACGATATCAGGTTACCAACCCTTTTCGAACAGGTCAGGGTGAAAACGACAGATGATATGGGCCTAAAAACCATGGCAGACACAGCATTGCTAGTACAGGAAATCAGGAGGCTCAAAAAGGAGAGGCATGCGATTATCCTTGCCCACAATTACCAGCCGGGCGAAGTCCAGGATATCGCAGATATCGTCGGGGACTCCCTGGAGTTGTCACGGGCAGCTGCATCGACTGACTGTGACGTGATCGTCTTCTGCGGGGTTGACTTCATGGCTGAGACCGCCGCAATCCTGTCGCCTGAAAAAACAGTCCTCCTTCCGGCAACCGACGCCTGCTGTCCGATGGCCGGTATGATAACCACAGAGGAAGTGACCCTGATGAGAAAACGCTACCCTGACGCTGCGGTCGTCTGTTATGTCAATACCTCTGCGGCCGTCAAGGCGGAGAGCGATATCTGCTGCACCTCCTCGAATGCTGTAGAGGTGGTGAATTCCCTTCCCCACACGAGGATCATCTTCGTGCCCGACCAGAACCTGGCACAGTATGTTGCACGGTTCACCAGCAAAGAGGTCCTTCCCTGGCAGGGATACTGCATCGTCCATGACCAGTACACCCTTGAGGACGTGCTCGAAGCAAAACGACGATTCCCTGAGGCAAAATTGATCGTCCATCCGGAATGCAGACCCGAGATAATCGACGCCGCAGACAAGGTCGCCAGCACCTCGGGGATTATCCACACAATCTGTTCCTCGGAAGAGCCCGGTTTCATCATCGGGACTGAGGTCGGAATAATACACCGGTTGAACAAGGAATGCCCTGAAAAGCAGTGTCACCCCCTTTCGGTCCATGCGGTCTGCAGAAACATGAAAAAGACCGATCTGGTAAAGGTACACGATGCCCTGCTTCACCTCCGTCCCAGGATTACGGTCCCCGAAGACATCGCTGGAAAGGCACGAAGAGCGATCGACCGGATGCTTGCCGTCTGAACCCGGTGACCGGAGGGCGTTCCCCAACAGGACTCCGGGCCTTGTCTTCCTGGAAAAAGGGGGTAACGGGAAAGGGTCCTTCTATTTTACCGTTTGGGTACCGTCCTTTATTGACCCGTTCCAAAGTATTATCATTCTCTAAAAATTAACAATTGTGAAGTCGTCAGAGATCCCCGTACATAACCCGGGGAAGTGAATCTGGTCCTCCTGATTATGGGAGGGGAGCACCAGAACCAGGGAGTGGAGTCATGCAAAAAGTGTATAACAATATCCTCGAAACCATCGGAAATACCCCCCTCGTCAGCCTGAACCGCGTAACGACGGGATCAAAGGCACGGGTCATTGCAAAACTCGAGTCATTCAATCCGGGGGGCAGTGTTAAAGACAGGATCGCAGCGTCCATGATTGCTGCCGCCGAAAATGCCGGCCTGATCAGACCGGACACCATCATTCTCGAACCAACCAGCGGCAATACCGGAATTGGCCTCGCGATGGTGGCCGCTGCAAAAGGATACCGGATCACCCTCGTAATGCCCGAGACAATGAGCTTGGAGCGACGAAAACTCCTGAAGGCACTTGGCGCCGATCTCGTGCTGACACCAGGCACTGAAGGGATGAAGGGTGCGATTGCGAAAGCCGTGGTTTTGCAGGCAGAGAATCCCCAATACTTCTACATACCGCAGCAGTTCCGCAACCCGGCCAACCCTGAGGTCCACCGGAAAACAACCGCGGAAGAGATATGGAGGGATACGGGAGGGGAGGTGGATGCCGTGGTCGCGGGAGTCGGGACCGGTGGCACGATAACCGGCATAGCGAGCTTGATAAAACCCCGCAGGCCAGGGTTCAGGGCGATCGCGGTCGAACCTGACAGTTCCCCTGTCCTCTCGGGAGGGCAGGCAGGACCACACAAAATCCAGGGGATAGGAGCCGGGTTCGTTCCCGATGTACTCCGGAAAGAACTGTTGGACGAGGTCATCCGTGTCAGCTACGGGGACGCCGTCACCTCTGCCCGCCGGCTGGCTCGAGAAGAGGGTATCCTGGCTGGAATTTCCGGCGGAGCCGCAACATGGGCCGCCCTCCAGGTTGCTGCCCGGGAGGAATGTGCCGGCAAAACCATCGTGGTCATCCTCCCGGACACGGGTGAACGTTATCTGAGCACGGAACTCTTCGAGACATAAAGGACAGCACCATGGTGTTCGATCGGATCCGGGAAGACATGGGGGCAATTTCAGCCAGGGACCCGGCTGCCCGCTCGTCGTTGGAGATCCTGTTCTGCTACCCGGGACTCCATGCCCTCTGGTTTCACCGGCGGTCTCACTGGCTTTGGGCGCATAACAGGAAGTTCCTCGCGAGGTTTCTGTCCCATGTGGCCCGGTTCCTGACCGGCGTGGAGATCCATCCCGGGGCTTTGGTAGGGAGGCGTGTTGTCATCGATCATGGCATGGGTGTGGTCATCGGCGAGACTGCAGAAGTGGGGAACGATGTCCTCATCTACATGGGCGTAGTCCTGGGAGGGACGGCGTTCATGAATGTCAAGCGCCACCCTACGGTCGAGGACGGAGTCATCCTCGGGTCTGGCGCTATTATTCTCGGTCCCATCAGGATAGGCAAAGGTGCAAAGGTAGGGGCTGGTTCCGTGGTTGTCCGGTCTGTTCCCCCGTTTGCCACGGTCGTAGGAGTTCCGGGAAGGATAGCCGGTCCTGATCACACCCTGACCAAGGAGGACCCTCTTGAGGAAGTCATGCCTGATCCCATGCTCAGGGTCATCAGCCGGCTCATCGACCGCCAGAGCCAGCTGGAAGAACGGCTCCGTACGATTGAACAGGGCAGGCAGGGCCCGGTTCCTGTTTCCCTTCCCGAGGCGATCATGTGTGAGAACAAGGTACGTGATGCATTACGGGAAGTGCTGGACCCTGAAGTCGGGATCGATATTGTGGACCTCGGGCTCATCAAGGAGATCCGGGTCGACCACGCCCGGGTGGAGATTGACATGGTCCTCACCTGCAAGGTGTGTCCCCTATCCGAGCACCTGACCGACCAGGTAAAGCGCAGGGCACTCGGGGTGTGCGGTATCGAACATGTAACGGTAAACCTCCTCGACGAACCCTGGAACTGGGACCGGTTTGTGAAACAGCGCGGGATGCTCCGCCAGATATGATGTCCCTGCTGTGAGTGTGAGTTGATGGAATCACCGTGCCAGAAAATCGTGTGGGACGTGCTGCCAGCCATCCGGGCTGCGGTCGCCGTGAAACTTGTGAAATACGGGGTAACCCAGGCAGAGGCAGCAAAAATGCTCAACCTCGCGCCGGCCGCGATATCCCAGTATGTGTCAGGAAAACGCGGCTATAGGATCGAATTTGAAGAGGAGGTACAACAGGCTGTTGAGGAACTGGCCGGGGATCTGAAAAATGGAAGAACCGTCGACCTGACTGTTCGGATATGTGAGATCTGCAGGCTGTTGCGCGAAGGTAGTGGGCAGTGCGGAAGTATCCCTGATAAGGCAACAGAATAACATCTTTCTTTATAAAGGTTCATGAATACCTGACAGGATTTTAACGGCCATGACCGTGAAGGATAAAAAAAACACGCTTGAACGGATTATCCGGGACCAGGAGTCCCTGCTCGTAGCATTTTCCGGCGGAGTCGACAGCACCCTTCTTGCCGTGCTTGCACGAAACATCCTTGGTGACAACAGCCGCTGTGTCCTGCTTGACAGTCCTGTCGTACCTAGGTCTGCCGTGGGACAGGCACAAACGATCGCCCGTGATCATGCTCTTCATCTGGACATCGTCACCATCTCCCTCATGGACCACGAGGAGTTCTGTCGGAACCCTCCTGACCGATGTTATCATTGCAGGAAGCTATCATCCCGGTACCTGAAGAGAGAAGCCGCGAGATGTGGGATGTCCTGCATAGCCGATGGTGCCAACCTTTCAGACACGCATGAACACCGTCCGGGCCTTGCTGCATCAACTGAAGAAGGGATTATCCACCCGTTCATCGAAGCCGGGATGACCAAGCAGGACATACGGGACCTTGCGCGTGAATGCGGGCTCTCCATATGGCAAAAACCATCATCTGCCTGTCTTTCCTCACGAATACCCTATGGCCAGGAGATTACCCTGGACAGGCTTGGAATGATTGAAAATGCGGAAGAGCTTCTGAGGGCCAGGGGATTTTCCCAGTTGAGAGTGCGTCTTCACGGGCCCGTCGCCCGGATAGAAGTACCTCAGGAAGACATGCCGGGAATCCTCGCCATCAGGGAAGACCTCAATCACCATTTCAAAAAAATCGGCTTTTCTTACGTCACTCTTGACCTTGAAGGTTTCCGGTCCGGGAGTATGGACGAAGTGCTTTAACCAGGCCGGCCGGGATGGCTCCATTGCCGTGAAAGGTTCATGCCAGGGACGTCTTTTTTAAAAACGCATTGTACAGTAGAATTTTGGGGGACATTCAACAATCCGGTTTCAGGCCCTGCAAACCTAAAGAGATGCCCGGGATACGATACCCGGTATGATGGCCATCAATAAGGCCGCGTAATCCCGTGAGGAGGTCATTTCTTCTTTCGTGCTGTACTCCGGATATGTGTGACCTCTTCGCAGTCCAAAATGCCCAGGAGGTAGGTACCGTGACAGGGCTTGGTATACGGAAAAATGATCCTGCAACCATCAATACCGAGTGCGATCGGGGGCAGCCCGATGATATACTCTTTAAAGACCTTGTACCCGGGGTCGACATACCATATCTCTTTGTAATTCTTCTCGACATACTCCCGGCATTCATGAAATGATGCCCCGAGCGGGAGGATAATCTCGTATTTCAGGTTCTCTATGCATCCCATCCCATCACCTCGTTGGTCTTTTTTTTCAGTTGCACCGGGTTATGGACCGCCTTGTCCACGATCAGTTCGCATGGGAAGTCAACCAGTGGCTCCAGGGATTGGGGATCTTTTCCGAACAGCACAAGGACCAGGTAAGCACCGGGCAGGATGTGACGCATGGTCGCTGCATACGAGATACCGGCATCGCTGTGGGCAAATACCATGCAGAGATCGAACCCACGCTTCTTTTCAATGATATTACCAATGCAGGTTTCAAGAACGGAAACCTCCGGCAGGTACCGTTTTTCAGGATCGGAGACCCTGAGCAGGTTAAGGACAGCGGGGTTTCCTGCGGCATGGACATGAAAGCCCTGCTTCTTCAGATGATAAAAGACGTAGAGGGAAACGGCCTGCTGGACCGGGACTTCCGGGCAGCCGAGGACGATAAGGGCACTGCCCGAGGCGGGTCTTGGTAGAGCCTGTCTGAGTGTCATGCGATATCCTGTTGAGGCATTTTTGTTCCTGCAATATTCCACCAGTGATAGGGGTAAGATCTCAATTTAAGCCTGAATTTAAACCGTTTTTTTCGTACAGCCATGATACCTCGGTTATAAAGGGGACAGGACGGTTAGGAAGCACCTCTCCTGCCCTTTGCCTGGGACACTGGTCTGGCGGGACCCGGGATTCAGCTGCTTGCCTCCAGTGCCTGCCTGAGATCTGCAATGATGTCTTCGATATCCTCGGTACCGACGGAAAGCCTGACCGCATCAGGTGTGACTCCGGTTTTCTTCTGCTCCTCGGGGGTAAGCTGCTGGTGAGTGGTCGTCGCCGGATGGATGACCAGGCTCTTGGAATCACCGATATTGGCGAGATTGCTAAAAAGCCTGAGATTGTCGATGAATGTTGTGCTCGCTTTCTCTCCTCCCCTGACCCCGAAGGAAACTATGGGGCCGTATCCACCCCTGAGGTATTTCCGGGCAAGTTCGTAGCTGGGGTGGTCAGGCAGACCGGTATAGTTTACCCATGCAACCTTCGGATGGCTTTTTAAGAACGTTGCGACTTCAAGTGCATTCTCCGAGTGCCGGGGGACACGCAGGTGCAGCGTCTCGAGGCCGATAAGGAACAGCCAGGCATTAAAGGGGCTGAGCACGGCTCCCGTGTCACGGAGAAGCGAGATACGGATCTTGAACGTGAAGGCAACATTACCGAAGGTCGCAAAATTCCCAAACGCGTCCCAGTAAACCAGGCCGTGGTAGCTCGGGTCAGGTCTTGTGAAACCCGGAAAATTCCCATTGTTCCAGGCGAATTTCCCGGAGTCGACTATGATGCCACCTATTGAGTTTCCGTGGCCCCCGATGTACTTGGTGGCCGAAAGCACCACGATATCCGCTCCATGCTCGATTGGCCGTACGAGACCGACTCCGGTGGTATTATCCACTACCAGGGGAATTCCGGCTTCATGGGCGATTTTTGCGATTACCTCAAAGTCAGGGATATCGAGTTTTGGATTGCCGATAGTCTCTGCATATATCGCCCTGGTCCTCGGGGTTATCGCTTTTCGAAACGCCTCAGGGTCCCCGGAATCTACGAACACGACCGTCCTCCCCAGCTGGGGAAACGTGTAATGGAAGAGCTCGTACGTCCCGCCATAGAGATTGTCTGCAGATATAATCTCGTCACCGGGGCCCGTGATGTTCAGAAGTGCATAGGTGATGGCTGCCTGCCCGGAAGCAGTCGCTATGGTGCTGTTTCCTCCTTCTATTGCCGCCACCCGCTTCTCGAAAACATCCGTGGTCGGGTTCATGAGCCGGGTGTAGATATTTCCAAGTTCCCTCAGGCCGAACAGGTTTGCGGCATGCTCGGTATTTCTGAACACGTACGAGGTGGTCTGGTAAAGCGGTACGGTACGTGACCCGGTGGTTGGGTCAGGCACCTGCCCTGCATGGAGGGCGGTGGTTCCTAGGTTAAACCTCTTCTGGGTCATTCATAACCTCTTCATGTTTTGGGGTGGATCATGGCACCATCTCCCGGTCATTTACCCGGAATGGAACTTATCCTGGATCAGAGGAGTCTGTCCCGGATAATCTGGACTGCACCTCCTCCGGGGAAGCAGCCCCATCTCTGTGCAACATCATCAGGGACAGGGCTTTCCGGCTGTATTACCAGAGGATGTCTCCCTTGGTTGTGCCGGGACTCCACCATTCACAATTGTGAATCTCTCATATAGATGGATATCAGGATTATTTATATCTTCAGACTCCGGCTGAACTTTCCTGGAATGACGGCCGATGAGGAGAAATATGCCCGTATCCAGTTCAATGTAAAACAATCACAAATCCCGTTGGGGCGTCAGGTCACAACCGGTACAGGGAAGGCACATTGTCCTTGCCTGCCGGGTGACACGCCCATGCCGCTCCAGTGCCTCCCTGGTGAGCCGGGCGAGCAACAGAAGTCGTTTTTGGGACGGACGCTCGACATGGATCTCCCCCGCCCTCATCGGGTGCTGCGATATCGGGCGGAGGATCGGGATAACTCCGATCGATGCGAGGTATTCAACACCTTCCCTGACACAGGTGTCGGATTCTCCCAGGCCAAGGATGAAATTGGATGAAACATGGTTTTTTCCAAAGACGGGTACTGCCTTTTCCAGGGCCTCCAGGACCTCATCGAGCGAGAGGCCGGGGCATACCTGTTCGAAGATCCCGCGGTCCAGGGTCTCTACATTGTATTTGACCTCGCAGGCTCCGGCTGCATACAGGTTTTCAGATGAGGAGGAGGTAGGATAGATCGATACACCGATGGGGAGATCGAATCGGGACGCAAGGTGCCGGACAACGCTGACCATGTATGCAGCCTCCTTCCC